>JBPCXM010000649.1:0-6298 GCA_051008535.1 Pseudomonadales bacterium
TAGATAGGTACTTGCCAATCGGTAATCTCCCGCAACTCAATCATCTTGATGGCCAGGTCGTCCGGCCCGGTCCAGTCAGGATGGCGGCAAGCACTGCGTTGGTCCACCCCCTTGGGCAAGGTGCGCATTTGTGCGACGCGGTCGGTAATTTTCTGCCCCAGCAGCATACCACCGCCACCGGGCTTGGCCCCCTGGCCTAACACTACTTCGATGGCATCGGCCTTGCGCAAATCATCGGGGTTCATGCCGTAGCGGGACGGGAGGTATTGATAGATCAGAGTCTTTGAGTGGCCGCGCTCTTCCGGCGTCATCCCGCCGTCGCCAGTGGTGGTGGAAGTACCCATCGCATTCGCACCACGGCCAAGTGCTTCCTTTGCGTAAGCCGACAGCGCACCAAAGCTCATGCCGGCAATTGTAATGGGAATATCCAGGTGCAGTGGTTTTTTCGCAAAGCGTGTTCCCAGTACCACACTGGTGTCACATTTCTCACGATAGCCTTCGAGGGGGTAGCGCGACATGCTTGCGCCGAGAAACAACAGGTCATCGAAATGGGGGACTTTTCGTTTGGCGCCAAAACCACGGATATCGTAAATACCGGTTTCGGCCGCTCGGTTGATCTCCCATATCGTATCCCGATCAAAGGTTGCCGACTCTCTCATACCTGGTTTTTCTGCCGTCATGCTCAACCTCCTTTACAGTACCGCATCGTCAACTTTGAACTCATATAGCTGCCGTGCCGAGCCATAGCGTTTGAAATTTTGGGGATCGTCCACCACACCTGCGCTGTCCAGCAGCGCTTGCAACTCCGCAACATGCTCTGCGCGCATTTCCTTTTCGACACAATCCGCGCCCAGCGATTTTACTTCCCCTTTCACATAGATGCGTGCTTCATACAGTGAATCGCCCAAGGCTTCACCGGCGTCGCCACAAGCAACGACACGTCCGGCCTGCGCCATAAAACAGCTCATGTGCCCGATGTTGCCCTTGACGACAATATCCGCACCCTTCAGCGAGATGCCACAGCGGGCAGATGCATCGCCGTCTATGACAAGCAGGCCACCATGGGCGGTGGCGCCGGCGGACTGGCTGGCATTGCCCTTCACATGCACTTCGCCAGACATCATATTCTCGGCCACACCCACGCCAACGTTACCCTCAACGGTCACCTTCCCTTTTTGATGCATGCCCGCACAGTAATAACCCGCGTGGCCTTGGATGGTGACGATTGCCGGCGCATCGATGCCGCAGGCAACGGCATGCATGCCGTTGGGATTAAGCACCGCGAACGCCTCGTCGCCGTTCTTCGGCAATTCGTGCAGTGCCTGATTAAGCTCGCGTACCGATTGCTGCGCCAAATCGTACGTTTTCATTTGCAACTCTCCAAAACTGTGCCTAAGCGTTAGGCGGCTCGACCCCAGGTGTAAACAATCGCGGGTTCTGGCTCCCACAGTTTTGCCTGTTCGATGCCGGGCAAATGGGCAAGCGGCTGGTATTCCGACGCCATGGCCACGTAGTCGTCCGTTTCGGCCAGCACGGCCGGTTTGCACGCAATAGGATCGCGTAATACGGCAAACCCATCACGGGTACCGATTGCCAGCGTATAGAAACCATCTAGATCTTCGAGAGCGAGGTTAAGCGCATGCTCCAAACTCTCGCCCTGCTGCAAACGCCAAGTCAGATAAGCAGCCGCCACTTCCGTATCATTTTCAGTCTGGAAGTGGAAACCTTTCCGCTGCAGTTCCTCGCGCAGGCGATTGTGGTTTGAAAACGAGCCGTTATGCACCAGACAAAGGTCCATGCCGGTCGAAAACGGGTGCGAACCTTCCGTCGTGACTGCACTTTCGGTCGCCATTCGGGTGTGGCCGATAATATGCGTGCCCTTCATTCCTGGTAAGTTGTACTGCTTGACAATCTGCGCGGGCAAACCGGCCTCTTTGAGAATTTCTATACTGCGCCCCACGCTCATGATGTTGACATCTGGATGGTTTTCTTCGAGATATGCGCGAATTGCATCTTCCTCCGCCGCCAGCTTGATGACCGCCGCATTCGCGTTATGGAAGACACTGACTGAGGTAGCACAAGATTTTTCTAATGCCGCGGCCAATTCCTGCCAGGGATAGTCCACATTGTGATGCTGCAGGGTGAGTTTAATCGATCCCTCCGGCACTTCATCACCGTAAATGGCGAATCCGGCGCTATCGGGACCGCGCCCTGTCATTGCGATAAGCATTGGTGCGAATAAAGCGCCCAGGTTTGGTTGATATTCTGGGTTTTTCAGATACAGACCGACAATGCCGCACATGTCTTATCTCCTTAAGAATGCATCTTCAGAAAAACTCAGCGTACATCTGCCGTTCCCATTCACCTACATGGCGCTGGTATTCGATCCATTCCATGCGCTTGATCTTGACAAACTCATCAATAAAGTCCTGTCCAAATTGTTCCGCGAACAGGCTGTTCTTATTCAGCTCATTCAGAGCCTCATTCAGGCTTTGTGGTAACGTGTCAACTCCCAGCTCGCCGAGCTGCTCTGGACTCGACGTGTAGTGGTTGATGTTTCTTGGCTCTCCCGGGTCCAATTCCCTCTCGACCCCGTCCAGACCGGCCACGATGGCGGCGGCGGTAGCCAGATAAGGGTTACAGCCGCTATCAGGCAACCGGAATTCGAAACGCCCGTAGGGAACGCGCACCATCGCGGAGCGGTTGTTGTCACCGTAAGAGATGTAGGCCGGCGCCCAGGTCGCCCCCGATAGCGCATTGCCTACAACCAACCGTTTATAGGAATTCACGGAAGGCGCCACCAGCGCACAAAGCGCCGGCGCGTGGTGAATGAGTCCCCCTATAAAATGGTAAGCCAGTTTGGACAAGCCCATTCCGTTACTATCGCTGTCGTCATGAAACAGATTCGACGTAGTGCCATCGGAAATTGACATATGCATATGCATGCCACTGCCTGCACGATCAGCCCTGGGCTTGGGCATGAAAGAGCAGATCAAGCCCATTTCGTTGGCTATTTCGCCACATGCCATGCGCACAAAGATAAAACGATCGGCCGACGTGAGAGCGTCGGAATAGGTGTAATTGATTTCAAATTGACCGCTACCATCCTCGTGATCGATCTGGTACACATCGAAACCCACCTGCTGTAACGAGTCCACCATCTTTTCGAGGAACGCACGTGAACGTGACAAACCCTTGTAGTCATAACACGGCTTTGTTAACTGATCAGAATCATCGGCAACGACAATCTTGCCATCGTCGGTCTTTTTGAGCAGAAAAAATTCCGGCTCCAGGCCAGTATTCAAGGTCCACCCCTTGCTCTCTAAACGCTCCACTTGTTGTAGCAATATCTGCCGGCAATCGAGCGGCCAGGGGTCGCCATTTACATGGCCGGTACACGCAATGCGGGCATAACCGGGCTGCCACGGCACCAGAGACAGTGTATTCAAATCCCCTCTCGCCAAAAAATCCGGGGACTGTGGTTCCTGCCCCAAGCCCCAGACGGCGAACCCGGCAAAGCCCGCGCCCTCCTCCACTACGTCCATCAAACACTGGGCGGGCACGGCCTTGGTTTTCGCCACACCATGGATGTCAACGAACTGGGCTAGTACAAATTTGACGTTGTTTTTCTCGATAAACTGTTTTGCCTGGTCGGGAGTCATGTCTGTGTCCTCTTGGTTTATGATTAAACGACTAACGTCTGGGCGTGATGGTTGCTTCAGTAATCCAGCTGGTATCGTACCGGGCGTCTAATTTCGCGCGAGTAAATATATATTACTATCACGAATAAAAGCAATTATACTGCTGTCATTTTTTATTTAAACCTTTTTCTGACCAGCATATGACCACATCAGATCAGACTAATAGTAAGCTCAAATTGGAGCAACACATCGGTGTGGTTTTGCGCCGCCAGCGGCTGAAGCAGAATTTAAAGATTGTCGATGTGGCCAGCATCGCAGATATCAGCCAAGGCATGCTTAGCCGCATAGAAAATGCGCAGGTGTCCACCAGCCTGGACACGCTACAAAGACTTTGCAAAGCCCTGGGCGTGAACTTCTCCGAGCTGTTCAAGGATTTCGACCGCCCAGAAGGAACCGCGCAACATGTCAAGGCAGGGGAAGGCCATGAAGTCATACGGCGAGGCACTAAACGAGGGCATGACTATCAGCTATTGGCTTACCAGCAAGGTCCGCATAAAACGATCGAACCTTTCCTAGTGACGATGGACGACGCCAGCGAAGTCTTTCCGACATTCATTCACCCAGGGGTAGAATTTATTCATCTTCTCGAGGGAACACTGCGATACCGGCATGGCAATCACACCTACTTGCTGACAGCGGGCGATTCCCTTACATTCGACGGGGAAGTCCCGCATGGTCCGGAACAATTAATTCAGGTGCCTATCCGTTTACTGTCGGTGATTAACTATGGTCGCGCCGTCACGGAAGCGGACAGTATATAGTGTACTTTACCTATCGTTACCTCAATACATCTGTTTAGGCAGGAACAATACCAGTTCCGGAACTAGCGTGATGATAACGATCACTAAGGTTATAAGTGCAAAATTTGGCAGTGCTGCCCTGGCAATCGTACCGATACCCTGCCGGGTTATACCTTGTAACACGTAGAGGTTAATCCCCACGGGCGGCGTTATCTGCGCTATTTCAATCACTAACACCAGATAGATTCCAAACCAGATCAAATCGAAGCCAGCTGCTTTCACGATTGGCAGGACTACCGACATGGTTAGCAGAATCATTGAAATGCCGTCGAGAAAGCAGCCCAATGCAATGAACAAAAAAGTCAATGCCAGTAGCAGACCATATTTGGATAATTCGAGCTGACTGATCCACTGGGCGAGCTGGTCAGGGATTCCAGTAAAGCCCATGGCCAATGACAAAAAAGAAGAACCCATAATGATTAACATGATGATTGCGCTGGTGCTGGTAGCACCCAGCAGACTGGCTGTTATGTTTGCACTTGTCAGCCCACCGTCGAGCCAGGCTACCGCGAGGGCACCACACACGCCGATGACCGCTGCCTGGGTGGGCGTGGCGATACCCGTGTAAATGCTTCCCAACACCGCCAGGACCAATAGTAGTGGTGCAGCGAGCCCGGCACTGCTGCGCAGTTTCTGTGTCAAACTGAGCGACGGCTCTTTCTCTGGAATCTGTTGCGGATCGAGTAAGGCAAATAGAGCGATTAGACCCATAAAGCACAACGCAAGTAATAGACCCGGAAAAACACCTGCGAGAAACAGTTTACTGATCGAAACCTCGGCTGCCACGCCGTAGACAATCATAACGATTGAGGGTGGTATCAGCAGTCCCAGTGTACTGGCGCCGGCCAAGGACCCAGTGATCAATTTGTCGGGGTAGCCGCGCTGCTTAAGCTCATCGCACGAGATTCTACCCACGGTTGCACAGGTGGCTGCCGAGGAGCCGGAGATAGCCGCAAACAAGGTGCAGGCGAGCACATTAACGTGCAGTAGACGGCCTGGAAGATTGCTGACCCAGGGACTGATGGCGGCGAACAGATTATTGGTGACATTGGTTCGAAACAGAATTTCACCCATCAAAATGAACAGTGGCAGTGATGTCAATGACCAGCCTGTCGTCGCACTCCACACGGTGGTAGCCATGGCATCGCCAATAGGCACATCAGTGAGCAGCCATAACGCAAACACCGCGCTACCGATCAGCGACAAACCGACCCACACGCCCGCTGCAAGCAACAACAAAAGAACGGCAAATATCGCCACAACCGGCCACAGTACAGGATCAGTCATGTGTGACCTGCTGCGCTGCAGGGTCGAAAAATAAAGCACTGATACCGTGATCTATAATCGCAATAGTAAATAGACAACTTCCCAAGGCCATGGCAGATTTGGGTAGCCACAACGGCATGGGCAACAAGCCCAAACTTAGCTGACCTAACTGCAGTGACAGCAGCCAGTGCGATACACAGTAGTAGGCGAAGAATCCGCTCAGGCAAATTGCAATAAGGAGCGCCACAATGTTCACCGCAGTTTGCAATTTCACTGAAAGCACACCGACAAACAGGCTTACCCGCAGATGTTGATTTGTGGACATCGCGTACGGCAGCCCGAGAAACGCAGACGCACCCATACAGTACCCGGCAATCTCATCGGCCGATTGCGGCAGGTAGCCAAAATACTGACCGCCCAGGTCATAGATGACCGCCAGGCCTATGCAGGCCAGGAAGAACGCAGCGAAGCTGCCCGAAAGTCGATAGCTGCGGTCGAGTAAACGCCTCACGGCTTGCGGGCTAGCGTTTG
>JBPCXM010000650.1:0-2646 GCA_051008535.1 Pseudomonadales bacterium
ACGGATCCGAAAGACCACTTTCCTGAACATCGAGATCTCATAGTTCCCCCCGCCCATTACTACGATATGCAGATCGGTACCGCTGCGCTCTGGCAGGTGCGCCAAGGGATGCGCAGTAAAAGTCGACCCTCAGGTACACCTCAATTTAGTGTTCGATTTGCCCGAGCATTAAAACATACCGGCTTTTTTACGCCAGGTGGATTTAATGATCGCCTTATTTATGAATACCTCTATGATTTGGAATCCATGATGGCGGACGAATGGGCGACGGTAGGCTCATCAGGTTGGGCGCCCGCGGATCAACCTAGTGGTTCGCATACGATGAACAAAGTTACATCTGGGTTCGCCGCGACCGGCTTGTTTTTGGTGCCGAGCGCCTGTATCGATTCCGACATAACCACGGCTGACTCCGGTTACTGCCCCGAAGGCGAATTTGGTGGTGATGCGGTGATCAATATTGACGATAACGATAGCGAAGATGATCTCGTCAGTCACGGCGTCACTCATAAGGAAGTAGATTTTCTTGAACTGAAGGGGAGCGCACCGAGCTTCAATGTATGGACAGGCCCCCGTTACCGCTTTAACAACAATGGCGCCGCCACTCTCACTAACCCATCACCGTGCAATACTCAATACCAGGTGGAGGTATCCACCAGCGACCTCTTCATCTTCGCACCTGGTTCAACTCAGCAAAGTGGTTGGCTAAAGGTGGATACCAATCCAACTACCCTGGCATCGGTTGAGTGTTTTGCTTCTTGGACGCCGGACGCTCGCCAATGGCGGGAGTTACAAGCAGGTGGTGACGGTAGCCGTATTTATTACCGGGTGCGTACCCGCGACAGCGATGGCTTGAATGAAAGAATCTCGACCGAGCCCGCCAATATGTGGAGAGTGCCACCTGCCTATGCCGTCATCACCGAAAATGGCTTGTCGGATTATTAGTAGGCGTAGCGGGAGCGAACGTGTAAAAACCTACGGTTTAGAAAATTGCGCAGCCCCATTCGCTCCCGTTACCCCTAGTAAGCAGGGGGAATAGAATTGTTTTCATCCGGACAACGCTACCTGTCCGACGTCAGAAAAGTCAAGCAAATCAATTGGTACGAGGTTTTTGGTAGGGACAGATTATTGTATATTTGTAGCATCGATAATATTGTCATACTGTACCTCGTCAGCACAAGCTGGACCTGCCACGCTATGTCAGCTCGGACAACGATCCACTATTTCAGTATCATCGATGGTGGGCCAATTTGTGGATTCTCGAGATTGAAGAAATTAAATCTATTCCGCATGTGCCTATGTCGCATCCGTTCGTCGAAAGGCTAATTGCCAGCGTACGAAGAGAGCTTCTGGATCAGACATTTTTCTGGAACGATCAGGACTTGGCAAGAAAACTCACATCTTAAAAAGAATACTATAATCTACATCGAACTCACAGCTCCCTCAAAGGAAAAACTCCTACGGAGTTCGGCAATAAAACGCAAGACAACATCATCGATCTAAAAAACTACCGTTGGCAGCGTCAATGCCGGGGTATTGTTTCAGCTTCCGATCGCCGCATAAATTGAGGCTTACTGTAAATTCCGCAGGAACAGGTAAGGCTGCGGGACAAACTCTTCGGCGAATTCCAATCTGTCCGCTTCACCGACTTTCAGTGTCGGCGTATTAAGTATCTGACCGGGTTGAATGTCTTCCCAACAAAGTATGCGGTATTATAAAAGCCCTTTCCCCGTTTGGTGTTCTGGTCCAGCGAAAGTTTGCTTCCCTTGTCCCTCTCATAAATTAGTTCGTCTTGAAATTCTAGACTTTTTTCAGCAACTATCCGGTAAAGTCAATGATTTCAAGCCGATCTGATGTTCAGATAGCACAACGATAAATCTCTAATTCGATCTTCCGCGATGGTTTATTTGGCAATACCATCTCGTCTAATGCGATAAAGAATGTCGATGAGCGCTGTTCACAAAATATTGCTTGACGCAGCGTTGCAGCCATGAGGCAACTCGATTATGGGCCAGCAAAACCGTTGTACAATACCGACTCCTGCAACGCAAGAAGGAGCGACTGTCATGATTTATGTTCAGGTCCACTTAAAGGGGGCACCCGGCGGATTCCAGAATCTTCAAAACGAGATTGGAGAATACAACCGGCTGATGACCAAGGAGGGAGGCAAACCGATCGCAAACTTTGTGGTGCGCGTTGGTGAAGGTACTGGTGATCAGGTCCATTTGTTCGCATACGACGATATGGCTGCGTACGCAGCCGCCATGGACAAGATGGGTTCGGACCCGGAATGGCAAGCCTTTCTAGGGCGCGTGGGGTCGTTGGCTTCCGGTGTTGACTTGTCTATTCTTCGACCACTTCCGGAATCGGGGCTTCGGTAAAATTGAATCAAAGATCTTTATCGCGGCGCTGTGTCGAAGCAGTCACGTCCACTGGAAGTTTACGTACCATATTTTCCCGCGTAAACGAGGCAATCAGGCTATTCTATCCAACTTGGGCTGACGGGCTATACTTGGCCCCTGCGACCTTATTATGCTAATCACATGATGATTGCCGGAACTTATTTCGCTAACTGCAAATCTAAGATTCACAGATGCGTATATAGGGGGAGCGTGCGATGAAACGGCGCCGTTTTGTTCAATCTACGTT
>JBPCXM010000651.1:0-12747 GCA_051008535.1 Pseudomonadales bacterium
GCAACTTATAGCGAAGTGAGGCAGACAGGTTTTCACGTGCTATTCGACTTCGTGGTTAGCAACGCGGGCCAGCGGCAAGATTCCCTGACTACCATTCACCGTGGCTTGCTGCGCGTGCAGCCGCAAATAGGTTTGCATGCGCAAACGTTGCGCCGCTTCGAATTTTGCAGCGGCCACCTGCCCTTGTTGGCCTTCTTGCACCGAAGGCAAGGCGCGAACATTCTTTTCAGCGAGCGGCGACTGCGCAATGCCCGCCAATGCGTCATCGGTAGTAGTAGACGGCGCCGAACTATTTAAACCCTGCACGCCAAAAAACACCACGGCCGTGACACTGGCAGCAACGGCCAGGCCCGCCAGCTGTTTAAAGTTGAAAGCTGCTCGCCCAGTTTGCACAGTCGGAGCTGCTTCACCTTCCACGCCGTGCAACGACTCGTTTTCGATTTGTTCACGTACCGCTGCACTGATGTCGATATGCGCATACTGCAACTGATCTTTCTGCAACACGGAGCGTGCGCTATGGTAGCGGCACCAGCGCGCCCTGATTTCACCGTCGGACTCGACCTGCGCCAGCAGACGCCGGATTTCTAATTCTTCGGCTTCGTTATCCATCAATGCAGATAACGACTCTGCGTTAAAGTCTGACATTTACCTACCTCATCGCTTAGCAGTAATAATTATGTGTTCACTCAATGCTTCATCACTCTTCATCAAGAATAGTTCAAAGCGACTAGTCCGGCGCCAACTGTGGTTGCAGCTGTTTGTCTATCGCCTCGCGGGCGCGAAATATACGCGACCTTACTGTGCCCACCGGGCAATCCATAATATCGGCAATTTCTTCGTAACTAAGACCATCAAATTCGCGTAAAGTTACCGCTGTTCGCAAATCTTCCGGCAATTGGTCAATTGCCTTGTTAACAACGGATTTTAGCTCCTCGCCAAACAATTGGTTTTCGGGCGTTTCGATATCTTTCAGCGCAGTGGCGCTTTCATAATACTCGGCGTCTTCCAAATCAACATCGCTGCCGGGCGGTCGGCGGCTTTTTGCCATTAAATGGTTTTTCGCGGTGTTAATCGCAATGCGATAAAGCCAGGTATAAAACGCGCTGTCACCGCGAAACCTAGGTAACGCACGATACGCTTTAATAAACGCCTCCTGAGTCACATCTTGCACCTCGCTTGAATCGCGAATATAGCGTGATACCAAACCCAGTATTTTGTGTTGATACTTTATCACCAACAAATCGAATGCTCGCTTATCACCGCTCTGCACTCGCTGAACAAGTTGCTGGTCGCTCACTTTGGCTACTTCCATAGCGAACACCACAACCGCTCACGAAACTCAGTGAGCCCCAGCAATTTGTGTGGAATGCGCGAACGATAGACCGCGTAATTAGAGATAAGTTTAAACAAATTTGAAAATTCTATGCCGTGCCGACTTGAAGTTACATTATCCAGCGTTAAGTTTTACACCGTTGTTTGAATACAGCCCGATTGGCGCTCGTTACAACGCCGTAAAAAAGTGTAAAAGCCGTTGAAAGCGCTGCTATACTTCGGCGGCCGAACTTGTTGGCGCCACATAGTATATTCAGCTTAGGGCTTGCGTCAAAATAAGTTCGCATTTTGTCATTCGCCCATGACGATAGAGCAACTCACAAAAATGAGCCCACGCCATAATCACGATGTGCTGGTCATCGGCAGCGGTGTAGCCGGACTATCACTAGCATTACACCTCGCAGGCCAGGGCAAAATTGCTGTAATCGCCAAAGGCCCTATGAATCAGGGTTCGTCCTATTACGCGCAAGGCGGCATCGCTGCCGTTATCGATCCTGCCGACAGTGTTGAATCGCATGTACAAGACACCTTGCAAGCTGGTGCCGGTCTATGCCACGAAGACGCTGTAGAATTTACTGTAGCTAACAGCCGAGCCAGTATCGATTGGCTTATTAACCAAGGCGTGCAGTTCACACGTGCGCCCGAGGCCGACGCTGAGCCGACTTACCACCTCACGCAGGAAGGCGGCCACAGCCATCGTCGCATCCTGCATTCGGCCGATGCGACCGGTAAAGCCGTGATCGAAACCTTGATCGATAACGTCAGCGCCGCACCCGATATTGAAATCTTCGAGCAACGCGTGGCCATCGATCTGGTGGTGCAAGATGGGCGTTGTACCGGTGCCTATGTACTCAATCGCGACAGCGGTCATGTCGAGTTGTATCAGGCGCGCTTTGTCGTTCTGGCCAGCGGCGGTGCCAGCAAAGTCTACCTTTATACCAGTAACCCGGACGGCGCCAGCGGTGACGGCATTGCCATGGCTTGGCGTGCCGGTTGCTCTATTGCCAATATGGAGTTTAATCAGTTTCATCCAACATGCCTCTATCACCCACAAGCCAAATCGTTTTTATTGACCGAAGCGCTACGCGGCGAAGGCGCCATTCTACGCCTACCGGACGGTGAACCATTTATGCAGCGTTTCGATAAGCGCAACGAGCTGGCACCACGCGATATCGTTGCGCGCGCGATTGACCATGAAATGAAGCGCTTGGGTATCGACTGCGTATACCTCGACATTAGTCATAAGCCGGCGAGTTTTATTGAGCAGCACTTCCCGACGGTACTTCAAGGCTGCGCGCAATACGGCTTCGATATCACCAAAGAACCCATTCCCGCCGTGCCTGCCGCCCACTATAGCTGCGGTGGCATTGTGATTGACCAGCACGGCGGTACCGATCTGAAACAGCTCTACGCGATCGGCGAAACCACCTTTACTGGCTTGCACGGCGCTAACCGCATGGCCAGCAATTCCTTGCTGGAATGCCTGGTTTACGCGCGTGCGGCAGGCGAACATATTCGGCAAAATTGGACAAGCGTGGCAGCCCCCAAGAAGGCTCCGGATTGGGACGAATCGCAGGTGACGGATTCAGATGAAGACGTGGTAATTTCGCACAACTGGGATGAGCTACGCCGTTTTATGTGGGACTACGTCGGCATTGTGCGTACCGACAAGCGCTTGCAGCGCGCAGACAACCGCGCACAACTCCTGCAGCAGGAGATTAGTGAATATTATAGCAATTATAAAGTATCTAACGATTTGTTAGAACTGCGAAATCTGGCCGTAGTTGCCCAGCTTATCATCCACTCGGCGATGGCGCGCAAGGAAAGCCGTGGCTTGCACTACACGCTGGATTATCCCGAAACCTCGCCCGAAGCTAAAGACACTATACTCAAGCCGGAGAATTATTGCGGAACTGACTAAAACGAAGTGCGGTTTTCAGTTTCCGCAGTAAATCGGCTGGGGCGGAATCCGATAACAGTACCAGGTTCGCTCTTTTTCCACTGCCATCAATCAGAAAATTTAACACAACCAGCGAATTCGTTAGCGTGCTGGCTGGCAACAGTGTCGCCGTGAGCTCAGCATCGCATAGTTGCAAATACCACCGATCGTGCCGATATCTGAGTGCAAGTATGCTGTCGTCGGCGCTTAAGAAATAGTGGCGCCGCAACACCGCGGTGGAGATCGAACCAACCAACACGAGGGCAATTAACTGCAAAACCAGGGGCAAGGCGCTTAGGCATATGCAGGCGATAGCCAGTAGCGTTATGGCGAGCAATAACATCAACAAATAACGGGAGGGGATTATCCTAACGTTAAGATTGGTGGGCATAACTCAATATCTTGGTTATTATTCCTGACAGTTGCTCGTCGTCTGTTACGCCGTGCCCCAACAGCCAACGAAACAGTTCGGGGTCTTCACACTCAAGCAAGCGCTTATAGGCTGCCTGATCGGCCGCAGCAAGCTGTGGATACACGCGCTCGGCAAACGGCATCAACACAAGATCCAACTCCAACATGCCGCGCCGGCTATGCCAATAGACTCTTTTTGCGTCTGTTTCATCCTGCATTATTTCGGCTGACATTAATCTAACAGCGTTCTATTATACCTCGATAAACCTGACTGTATCGCGAGAAGGCTGGCAATGAATTGGCAAAACATTCTGACAACACCCGCGTCCGCTTTCGATGAGCGCGGCAGAGCCGTTTTGATCCCAGACAGTTGCGCCCTCGATTGCCTGAATAGTGATGCTGTAGTGATGCCACTTGGTCACTACGCCAGCTTGACGATCAGCGGACCCGACACGCATAAATTTTTGCAGGGTCAACTAAGTTGCGATATGCAAACGTTGACACCAGAGAACGCACTTGCCGGCGCTCTGTGCACTCCCAAGGGACGCATGGTCAGCAATTTTTATTTGCAATACCTGGCAGCGGATCAGGTTTTGCTGCTACTCCCCAGCGGCACTTTACCCGCCACACAGACAACGCTTTCGAAGTATATTGTTTTCTCCAAGGCAGAAATGCAAGCCGAGCAGCAATGGTGCCATTTAGGACTTGTTGGCAGCCAAGCAGCCAGCTTGGTAGCAAGACTTTTTGGTAAGGCGCCGCCCAAGCGACTTGGATGTATCCATGCCGAAAACGGTTCCGCCATCTGCATTTCTCCACAGCAACATCGCTATCTGCTGACGCTCCCTTCGACCGATCTAGCGCAGCAATGGCGTGACCTGACCGAAGTTGCCAAACCGGTTAACAGCAACGTCTGGGACTACCTGGATATTTGTGCCGGTTTGGGTTTCGTGCAGGAACAAACCATTGAGATGTTTATTCCGCAAATGCTCAACCTGCAACTAACAGACGGAGTTAGCTTTACCAAGGGTTGTTATACTGGGCAGGAGATCGTTGCCCGCACTGAATATCGCGGCAACCTGAAGCGACGTATGTATCGCGCGACGGCTAGCGCCAATGCAGTGCCCGAACCCGGTACTGCAATATTCAGCAGCGCCAAGGAGCAGCCTGTGGGTAATATCGTGACTGCGGAACAGGCAGCGACGGATGGAGTAGAAATGCTCATCGTTGCGGCGCTAAGCGAATCGAGGGAAGAATCTTTACACTTGAGTGACAAACAGGGGCCGCATTTGCAATTGCTGGATTTACCTTACAGTTTTGCCGATTAAATTTGCGGCACCTGCCAATCAATCGGTTCAAGACCATGATTCTGAAAATACTCATTCGCCCTGGAAAAATGCTGGCAACCAAAAAACCCACGATGTGCGGACAGTGGCGACGGATGCGGCGCTTTCAACACTAGGTGTTTTTGTTGGTCTATAAATTGGCCCTTGCGCTGCGCGTAACTGCCCCACAACATAAAAACCAATCCTTCCCTGTGCTCATTTAGCTGCGCGATTGCCTGGTCGGTAAATTCTTCCCAGCCTTTGCCCTGGTGCGATGCAGCGCGCCCTCGTTCAACCGTTAGCACACTGTTAAGCAATAGCACGCCCTGCTCGGCCCAATGCTGCAAAAATCCATTGTTGGCCGGCATGATGCCTAGATCGTTTTCGATTTCCTTATAAATATTCACCAGCGATGGTGGGATTTGAATGCCATGATTGACCGAAAAGCATAACCCATGTGCTTGACCTGGGCCGTGGTAAGGGTCTTGCCCCAGAACAACCACTTTAACTGTCTCGAACGGCGTGGAATTGAAGGCGTTAAAAAATTCGCTGCCTTTTGGGAAAATGACTTTGCGCCGACTCTTCTGGTCTCTCAAGAAACCCCGTAACGCAAGCATATAGTCTTTGTCGAACTCATCCCCCAGTCTTGCCAACCAACTCGGCTCCAGTTGTACAGGTCTTTGCGCGGTTTCCATTATTTCGGTTACCTTCTGTTACCCATGATTTTAAACCGACTTAGTGCAGGCAATGATACAATGGCAGTTCAATTCGGCAAACCGATATGAGGTCATTTTCCTATGGCACTTAACCAGGCACAGCAAGCCTCATTGCAATCGCGCGAATTCGTCCATGCTCACGATAGAGAAGGCTGGCTGGGATTGTTCGCAGACGATGGCGTCATCCAGGACCCTATCGGACCTTCGTATTTGGACGAAAGCGGTCTAGGCCACTCCACACAATCGCAGCGTGAAGCGTTTTACGATAAAAACATGGCCAACATGGATATCAAGATCACGATTCACCAATCCTACGGGGTGGCCAACGAGTGCGCAAATCATGTGACGCTGAATATGACCTACGATCTGGACGGTACAAAATATTGTCAGGAGGTCAACGGCGTGTTCACCTACGCCGTCAATGAACAGGGTAAAATCACTGCCCTGCGCGGCTTCTGGGAGATGGAAGAATCGATGAAAACCATCAAGCCAGCGGGATAGTTAGCTGCGGCTAGAGCGTAAAATTCAACTCAGTAATCACACCGCTAAAGAGGAATGATAATGAACAAATATTTCCATTGGGCGCTGGTTGCCTACGTTGTTTTTGTGTTTATACAAAGCTTGTTCTTCAAATTTGCAGGCTCCGAGGAAACCGAGATTATTTTCGGCACCATAGGTGACTGGATGGCAGGAATTGGCTTCTTGTCCGCGCTGGCTCCAGCGTTTATGGAATACGGCGGCTATGTGATCGGTGGAGCGGAACTAGTCGCCAGTATTTTGTTGATCGTGCCAAAAACGCGTTTCTTGGGTGCGCTAATGGGCATTGGCGTTATCAGCGGTGCGATTTTCTTTCATCTATTCACACCATTAGGCGTGGTTCGCACCGTGGACGCCGCAGGCAATACCGACGGCGGGGTGCTGTTTTACATGGCTTGCGGGGTGTGGGTTAGCTGTGCGATTTTGTTGTACTTGAACAGGCCCGGAGCAGCGCAGGCAGCATGATCTAAAAGCTAAGGTTGATACCATATCGGTGACGTATAGGCCCGCTCCTGAGTAGTCATTGGCACTTCCTTGTCCATGTTGACTGAAAAGCGGGCCGCATCGTATGCAGTCCAGCGTGGTGTCGGTATTTCTAGCACCCTGGCGTAGTAAAATGCGGGCCGGTCTGGATTAAAACCCGGATCTTGCCATTCCACACTGAGCTGTCGCGCGCCGATGTTGTTGGCATAGCTCGCCGCCTTGACATCGACGGTATTGCCTACTGGGGCCAGCCTCCCCTTGCGGTTTTTCTTGCGTTTCCCTGACCAAACCACGTCGAATACCGTTTCCTGCGCATTACCCTTAGCGTCGATCCAACCCTTCACTATTTGGATGCGATCAAGATTAGCTCCGATGGGGTCTTTCAATGCGCTGACAGAGAAAGTGGGTGCGGATTTTGTTGTCACCTTATTCAAGCTGCCACCCATGGGAACTTGCTTGTCGCCATGCTGGCCGTCAAACCTGACCTGTATGCGCGGGCCAGTTGTTGCATAAGTCTCGCGGCGCTTCATCGCGTCAAAAATCGCCGCCCGGGTGTTCTCGGCGGACCATACCGCCGCATAGCCCGACGAGGTCATTTGCCATCCCAGTGTGATGAATTCACCTACCTCACCCAATTTCTGCTGCCAGCGGTTTGCTGTGGGTTCCAGGTAGCTTAGTTTGCCGAAGAAGTTGTCTTCTTCGCCGGTTGCCAGTGCGGTGTGGCTGTCAGTCGACCCAATCATGCCAAATTGATAGGGATTACTTCCCAAAGACTCTTCGAGCGCTAAACCTCGCTGCAGGGCCGCACGAGCATATTCGTACTGCAACATGGAGTCGGTTTTCATGATGCCGTTGAAGTTGGCTTCATCCCAGGTTTCGTAGTCGGCGAACTCATCGTTGGGTGACAACAATGGGTGCGTTTCTCCGTCGCCTTTAATCTGCGTAACCTCGTACAAGGGTTCCCATCGCGCGCGTGTTTTGGCGTAGCCGGCCGTCAGCGCATTGCCGGTCGCCGGGTTTATCTCGGGAAACAGCAGGCCATTGCTGATATTGCCGTTGTGCGCTATCGCTAACACCTGGCCGCCAGTTTTATTTTCGTAAGATTGTAGCCAATTCCACAGGTCCTCAGGATTTTCGCTTTCGGCTGCTGTGTAAGGCAATAGTTGTGCTGCTTGCTCGGCGCCGTCGCGATAGAGTACGTTGCGGTGCAGATTGCTACCCTCGGGTGAGGAGGTCCATTCGTAACCGATTAGCGCGGTGAAGCGCCCGGGCTCGTTGTACGCCTCAGCCGTCTCCAGATAGTCTTGCCACACCTTGCTGAAAAATTTCTTCTCAAACAACATATCGGGCGCACCGCCCTTGGTCAACGCCAACATGACTTCCATGCGAACCTTTAGCGCCTCATCGCCTTTCGCATTGTTCAATCGATCGTGCCAAGATGCGACTGTTTCATTAGTGAGAAAATCCGGGTTGCCGGCTATGATTTCCGACATGGTGCCCATCGCATCCGAATGATCAGATACGACCAGAAAATCCAATGGCCGCGACAATCTAACGTTTTGACCGCTGGTGGCGCGCACTTGTTCACCGCGGGCAAATCGATATGCCGTTGCCGGATCTAGCGCGACGCCAAATGCCCTGGCGTCCAATGACAGCTTGGTGTGCAAATGCGTATCACCCCACAAAACCTGTTTCTCTCCGGCCGAATTCGCATACGGAGAATAAGTGTCTGCCAAGCCTTCAGCGACTGCGTTGCCGGTGATACACCAGAGCATCAACAACGCGTAGGGCAGACAGTTTTTGTAGTTGTGCCTTGTATTCATAGTTGTTTCCTGTCGTTATTTCAGTGCTTTTTTTCTGCTCGCAGCCTCGACTTACTTAACCGGGCCTGCCGTTTCACCGTGAGCTGCCCGCAGTCTGGCTACCGGTTCATTGTTTGCTCGGCTTGGCAATCATTTTGTTCATCACCTATTTTTCGCTGTACGCTCGATTCGCCTCTGACAGCACATACTGGCGCACGGCTTCGGCATCATCTGCACTCAGGTAGTTTTTAAAACTGACCATGCCAACGGGGCTTAGTAAACCACCGATGACGATGTCTTGCCAACTCTTATGCGTACCCTCACCGGACCAGCGAAGGTCCTTGGCGACCCCGCCGGTGCGCAGCCCATCGCCATGACAGTAGGAGCAATGTCTATGGTAAACCACCTTGCCATGTTCAACGACCTCCGCTGCCGCCGTCACCTGTGCGGGTTTGGGCATAGTGGGCATATCTTGCTCGACCACGGGAAGCTCGTGCTTACCGCCCAGCTTGTAGACCAATACCCGTGAGCGATTGGCAACTTTCCAGCCATGGGCAACCGGTCCACCCTCCGCGGCAAAACCACCACCGAAGCCGACGGCAATGGCTACATACTGTTCACCCTTAATCGAATACGTGATGGGTGGCGCCATAGCGCCTGTTTGGGTGTCATGCGACCATAGCTTTTTACCACTGTATGCATCGTATGCTGTCAAGTGGCCGTGGTCGTCCGGCTGCAACACCAAACCACCGGCCGTACTCAAAACGCCGCCCGACGCAGGCCGTCCGGCTTCGCCCGTCCAGCGCGCTTTTTTCTGAATGGGGTCCCAGGCTATGAGCTGACCGGAAAAATCGCGGTCCAGTGCAGCGGCCAGCTCCTTCTCGGGTATGGGGGGCGGCGCATTAGCAATGCGGTCAAAACCCACATTCCATTTACCCTGCCCTGGCAGGCGGTCCTGGTCTTGCGTTGGCGCTAGGAACGCTACAGGGAACACCATGGTTGGGACATAAATCAAGCCCGTTTCGGGGTTATAAGACATCGGCGGCCAGTTGTGCCCGCCTGCGTTGCTAGGCAGAGAAATATTTTTGCCGTCGAATACGCGGGCATCTTTGGTCTCTACCGGCCGCCCGGTGGATTTGTCTACGTGCGACGCCCAATTAACAACCGTGTATTTCTCGGCAGAAATCAGTTCGCCGGTCGCTCTGTCGAGTATATAGAAGAAACCATTCTTCGGCGCTTGCATCAACACTTTGCGTTTCACACCGTCGATTTCCAGGTCTGCCAACATGATGTGTTGAGTAGCGGTGTAGTCCCAAGTTTCACCGGGCGTCGTTTGATAATGCCAGACGTATTCCCCGGTATCGGGGCGTAAGGCAACGATAGATGCCAGGAATAAATTATCACCGCCGCCTGGGCTGCGCACGGCCTGGTTCCATGGCGAGCCGTTACCCACACCGATGTAGAATAAATTCAACTGCGGATCGAAAACCATGGAGTCCCACACCGTACCGCCACCGCCCCATTTCCACCATTCGCCGTTCCAGGTGGTCGCGGCCTCTTTCATCTGCTCGTTTTCAAAGCCGTCGGCAGGGTTGCCAGGCACGGTATAGAAACGCCATGCCTGTTTACCTGAATCGATATAGTACGCGGTAACATAGCCTCTGACCCCCAACTCCGCGCCGCCATTGCCAATGATGACTTTATCACCCGCGATGCGCGGTGCGCCGGTAATTGTGTAAGATTTGGAACGATCGGTCGTTTGCACATCCCACGCAACACTACCATCGACTGCATTCAGCGCGATCAGGCGGCCGTCGTAGGCACCCACGATGACTTTTCCATTCGCATAGGCCACACCACGATTGACCGCATCGCAACAGCCTTTGGCGAGGAACGCACGATCGACTTTAGGGTCGTAAAACCACTTGAGTTCACCGGAAGTGGCATCAAGTGCATACACCATGGACCAACTACCGGTCACGTACATAGTGCCATCTACCACCAGCGGCGTGGCTTCTACTCCGCGCCGGGTATACATGTCGAAAGACCAGGTCAAGCCAAGTTTGTCGATAGTGTCGCGATTAATTTGAGCTAGTGACGAAAAACGCTGTTCGCCCCCATCATTGCCGTGCAACGTCCAGTCTACGTCGGCTGCGCTATCCGGCTTAAGCGTCTCCGGCGCAGAGGTCTCTGCCGTTTCGTTGTTGCACGCCAGCAGTGCAAGGCTTGTTATAAATATTATTGTTCGCCACATGTGTGCCCTCCTTTCGCGGTCGGGTTTATAGGTTTTCGGACTTCAGGGCCTCTCGAAAGGGCTGGCAAACACTAACCCTGCAATGGTAAATCCTGCACCCAATCGACCTCCAGCACACGAGATTTTATTTTCCAGCCCATATCTTCGCGAACAAATTCATCCTGGTAGCGAATCGCCATATCCATCTTGCGTTGCTGGCTGTCTTTTTGGTAGATGTGACCTGCCGTGCAGTAGGTTTCGCCAGTCGCCACGTCACCGATTATCGTCACCAATTGGTTGGTCACATGGTGCTGGGTCGTGCTGAATTGCTCGATGGCTATAATGTTACCCTCGATCTCTGCGCGGTTATTGTAACTAAAGTTTGGACCCGACAAATGACCGTCGTCCGTGAACGTAGCTGCAAAACGCGCATAGTCGCGCCGGTCCACCGCACTCGCGTATATTTGCGCCAATTCCAGCAAAGCCTGTTTATCTAGCAGATGTTGTAGCTTGTCAGCGGTCATCCTTTCAAGCCTTCACGGTTAGGGCTTGCTCCAATACCGGCTGCAATCGCTCAGCCGATTGGGCAAAGATAATCGGCAGGAACTCGATTTCGGTAGCACCAGCTTCCACTGCTGCGTTCGCCTGTGCCAGTGTTGCTTCGAGATTGGGCACGCCGCTAGAGTCAAACTGTGGCGCCAAGGTTGTTCGTACTCGAATTTGTGCGGGGTCACGGCCAGCATGCGCAAACGCCGCACGTAAATTGGTGACACCGCTGGCGATGTATTCGGGGTCGGGATTAATCGGAATCCAGCCATCACCCAAGCGCGCAATGCTGGCAGCGTTAGCCTCGTTGGGTTCGACTCCGAATAAGATAGGAACGCCGCCCGCTTGCATTGGCGCCGGTCGGCAATAGATATGATCAAGTGTAACGGTGTCGGCAGAAAAATTGGTTGGCGCATCTCCCCATAACGCCTTGCAGGCCGCTATGTATTCGTCCAGGCGTTTGCGCCTGCCCTTAAACGGAATGCCCGATGCTTCATATTCCTCGCGCTGCCAGCCAGTGCCAACGCCCAATTCCATGCGGCCTTTGGAAAGCTGGTCCATTGACGCGACCATCTTCGCCAACAAGGGTGCCGGGCGCAATGGCGCAATCAACACACTGGTAGATAAATGAATCGATTGGGTGGCGCCAATAATGCTGGACAGTATCACCAAGGGATCAATCCAGGGCGTATCTGGTGTGGCAGGGAACGGTCCGTACGGGTAGCGGTCGGTGTTTTCACCCATAACCACATGGTCGGTAAAAGATACTTTATCGTAGCCGAGTTGTTCAGCCAACACGGCGGCTGCAACCACTTTGCTGTAATCGCCACCGAACAAATTCTCCAGACCATACGCGCCCAGGCTGAGTTTTACACTCTGCATGTTATTCTCCTACGACGTATTGCGACATCTCCGCTGAATCGACTTCCAAACGTACCAATTCAAGCTGGCGTTTGCGCTCGTATTTTCGTGCTGGCGTGTTCACCGCTTCGAGCAAACACGGTGCAACTAGAGACGCGGTCCGCCTTTCGACTGACGCTTCGGTATAGAGGGTAGTACGTTGCAATGCTGTACGGCCCGCGGCGTCTATCCATTGCTGCATTTGTTGCGGTGTAGTTTCCTGGCCGTGGGTAGCGCCTGCCGCGCGGGTGATGGTTTCGTTCATCAAGGTGCCGCCCAGGTCGTTAACGCCGGCATTTAAACACGCCGTCACGCCCTGCTTTCCCAGCTTGACCCAGGATGCCTGAATATTGTCGATGTAACCGTGCAAGGCGATACGTGCCACCGCATGCATCAATACCGATTCCCTAAATGTCGGCCCCTGACGCGCGCGGCCTTTTAAATACATCGGCGCTTCCTGTGCTACGAATGGCAACGGCACAATTTCAGTAAAGCCATCAGTTTTACGCTGCAGCTCGCGGATGCG
>JBPCXM010000652.1:0-3687 GCA_051008535.1 Pseudomonadales bacterium
ATGGACGCCTACATCGACGCCATTATCTCCAGAGGTCCCGAACAGCGCCTGCCCTGGGACCCTATAGAATCAACCGAGCAGGCGTTGGCATCAATAGAAGCTACCATCAAGCGGCACCATGGTAGAGGTGACGGACGAATTCAGGTCTGGCCATCGCCCGCGGTGGCGACCATGGCAAGCCGCGAAGGCTTACTCGGAGCTAAAGATCTCGCGCGTAAATACGGCACTATGGTAACCGGTCACATTTCCGAATCGCGCTTCGACAATCGACGCGCCGGCGTATCCACGATCGAATATTTGGCCACTATTGGCTACCTGGACGCAAATGTTCTGGCTGTACACTGCGTGCATGCGGATGACAACGATGTGCGAATTCTAAGTCGTACCGGAACCAAATTGTCCTACAACCCTAGAGCCAATATGGTTCTAGGCTCCGGATTCACACCCGTTGTTGACATGCAAACACAGGGTATGATCACAGGTATGGGCACTGACAATGCCAGTGCCAATAATACCGTCAATATGCTCGCCGATATGAAAATACTGGCACTCGCCCAAAAAGCCAGATACAAGAGCGCCGTGGCTATCACGGCAGAAAAGACTCTGGAAATGGCGACGATCGAAGGCGCCCGGGCCATTGGTATGGATAAAGATATCGGCTCCCTTGAAGTGGGAAAAAAGGCCGATATCATCATTATTGATCTGTCCGAAGCGCACATGGCACCGTGCCACAGCTTGCCCTCAGCATTGGTGTATCAGGCCATGGGGACAGAAATTGAAACAGTTATTGTCGATGGCAAGATCCTCATGGAGGAGCGTACGTTAACCATGCTCGAGCCGGGCGAGGAACAGCACCTGCTGGACAAGGCCCAGGCTGCTTCCGACCGTGTTGTCGTGAAGGCCGGGCTGGAGAAAGAACGCGCCTGGTGCTCATACAAAACAATTTGATGGCCTGTAACCCAGCCAATTTGTTCTCCCCTTCAAGTAAGAGAAAATAGCATGCCAGGACCAGACATACTCATACGGAACGCCACCATCGTGACCATGAACACAGAACGCACGATACACAAGCGCGGATATGTGGCGATTAAGGACGGCTTGATTCAAGCAGTGGGCAACCAGCAAGATTGCCCCTATGAATCAGCGGAGAAGATTATTGAAGCCGATGGAAAAGCCGTACTCCCTGGATTTATCAACTCGCATGCGCATGTCATGGACACGCTTTCACGCGGTGGCTTGTCAGATGATCGAATGCTGTACGACTGGCTGTTTAACGTAACTTACCCCTGCCTATCGACATTTGGCCCGAAGGAGGTGGAGGCCGCCGCCTCGATCTATTCTGTTGAATCACTACGTGCCGGGGTGACTACCTTCGTCGACAATCAGGACTTTGCAACTGACCGCTTTGATATGGCGGCCGACGGCGCAATTGCGGTATACAGAAAGTTTGGCACACGTGTTATCTACGCCCGCATGTTCATGGATCTTATGCCCGATAACCTCAATGAGTATATCGGCGCAATTTTCGCCAAGGGGCCAAGCGACCGTCTGCCCTGGGAGAATATCGAAAAACCCGATGAGGCCATTGCCCGAATCGAGCAACTCATGAGGCGTCATAACGGCACAGCGGATGGGCGTATCCACGTATGGCCCTCTCCGGGCGTTGCCATTATGTGCTCTCGGGAAAGCCTGCTCAAAGCGAAAGACCTGGCACGGAAATACGGTGTTATGGTAACCAGCCACATCGCGGAATCAGAGCACGATCGGCATCAGGCAGGCGTATCCACGATCGAGTACCTGGCGACAGTAGGCTACCTCGGCCCTGACGTACTTGCCGCGCACTGTGTACAACTGGACAGCGATGATATTCGTATCATGAGTCAATTGGATGTCAAAGTCGCCAATAACGCCAGCTGTAACATGTTTCTGGGGAACGGTATCGCGCCAGTTTCCGAAATGCTGGCCGCCGGGATGACCGTCGGTATCGGTACGGATGATGCAAACGCCAACAATACCGCCAATATTCTAGCCGACATGAAGGTTGTGGCCCTGTCTCAAAAGGCAAAATACGAGAACGCCGTGGCGATCACCGCAGAAAAGGTCCTCGAGATGGCCACTATCGATGGCGCGCGTGCGATTGGTATGGAAAAAGACATCGGCTCTATCGAGGTAGGCAAGAAAGCGGACATTATTACACTCGACTTGTCGGCCCCGCACCTCGTACCAAAACACAATATCCCGTCAGTATTGGTTTACCAGGCGCTGGGTAATGAGGTGGAAACCGTCATGGTTGATGGAAGAATTTTGATGGAAAACCGAGTATTGACTATGCTTGAAGAGGGCGAGGAGCGCCTCATTATCGACAGCGCACACGCAGCTTCCGAGCGGGCCGTCGAACTCGGCAGCATGGAGCGTAGAACCTGGCAATCCTACAAAGCCATATAGAACGAATACGTGAACTAACAATCCATTTTCAATAGTGAGTCCCAAACATGGCACCCAATCTAATTAGAGTTCGAGTTGAGAAGAAGGAAATAGAGGCAGTTGATGTCGCTTCCTACGTTTTAGTACCCGTCGACGGCAGCCAGATGCCCCGATTTGAAGCCGGTGCTCATATTGATGTTCATATCGACGACAATATAGTGAGGCAATACTCTATCACCAACAATCAGGGTCAATTGAACCGATACCTGATAGGTGTTCTGCGTGACAACAACGGAAAAGGTGGCTCCATCTCAATGCACGACCGAGTTGAGGAAGGCGACATACTGCATATAAGCGAGCCCCGGAATCATTTCCATCTGGTCGAAGACAAACCGCGTTACATTTTATTTGCTGGCGGCATTGGTGTTACACCCATTATTTCCATGGCCCAGCGTTTACACGATCTGGGCCGGGACTTCGAGTTCCATTATTGCTGCCGCTCCGAGGACCGCGCGGCATTCACAAATTGGATTAAGACATCCGGCTTCGCGCGTCGCACACACTTTCATTGGGATGACGGCGAAAAGGATCAACTCCTGGATCTCCCCGCCCTGCTCGCAGACCGAGCCGAGGATACACAGATTTATGTCTGTGGCCCAAAGGGCTTCATGGATTGGGTGATTCGCACCACTGAAGAGCACAACTGGCCGGAGGCAGACGTACACCGCGAGTACTTCTCCGCTGACCCAAAAGCGGGCCACGATGATGATGACAACTTCACCGTAAAAATCGCCAGTAGTGGCGCAGAGTATAGCGTGGGCCCGGAGCAAACCATCTTTGAAGTACTCGAACAGAACGGCGTCAACGTACCGGTTTCCTGTGAACAGGGGATTTGCGGTGTCTGTGTTACCGGCGTTCTTGACGGTGAGCCGGAGCACCGGGATCTTTTCATGACGAAATCTGAACAAGCTAAGAATGATAAGATGACTATTTGCTGCTCCCGCGCCAAGAGTAAATCACTCACACTGGACATTTAGTCAGAGTGGCCGATGTTGAATCTGTAACAGTCGTTGTAACAAGGAAGATTGTCAGCGGAAAAGAGAAGGCTTATAGAGCCTGGGTAGACCGGGTAACTCAGGGATCAAAAGTCTTTCCGGGGCACCTGGGCGCGCAGCTTCAGGGGCCTGGACCGGAGGGTGAATACCACACTATCTTTCGTTACGATTCAGTGGAGAACCTCCGGCGCTGGGATGAGTCAACTGA
>JBPCXM010000653.1:0-3057 GCA_051008535.1 Pseudomonadales bacterium
CTTTAAAGGCGGCGGCGCTGCAAAGCCGGCGCTCGCGGGTCGAAGGCATGTTGTTGGACGTGCGTTCCCGAGTCACCGAGGGCCATACGCTGGCCTACGCACTCGGTGAATTTCCGCAGGTATTTAATGATATGTACCGCGCTATGGTAAAAGCGGGCGAACATTCCGGCTTTTTAGGACTAGTATTAGAGCGGCTGGCCGACTACACCGAAACGCGGCAGTTCACCCAGCAGAAAATGAAAATGGCGATGGTCTATCCAATTATCTTGATCTGTGTTGCCGTTGCAGTGGTTGGCGGGTTGATGGTATATGTGGTGCCAGACCTTATCCGTATCTTTCAAAATAGCCAGGCAGAGTTGCCGCCCTTGACTCAGGGCTTGATCACTATCAGCGATTTTTTGTCGAATTATGGGCTATTGAGCCTGCTGCTTATTGTGATTGCGGTGATGGCGTTCAAACTAGCAATGCGCAAACCCGATGTGCGTAAACGGTGGCACACGATTTTATTGCGCCTGCCATTAATTGGTGATCTGGTTCGCAGTGTGGAAGCCGCGCGTTTTGCTAGCACTTTGAATATTCTGATCGCCAGCAGCGTGCCGCTACTTGACGCACTGCGCATTGCCGCGGAGGTGGTAGGCAACCTGGCGATGCGCGATGCGGTGGAAGCGGCGGCAATACAAGTGCAAGAGGGCACCAGCCTGCATAAAGCGCTGGAAATCACTGAAGTTTTTCCACCTATGATGGTGCATATGATCGCCAGCGGGGAAATGAGTGGTGAACTGGAAAACATGCTGGAACGTTCGGCGCTAAATCAACAGCGTGAGCTGGACATGAATGTCAACACGATGATGAGCATTTTTGAGCCAGTACTGGTGGTGACGATGGGGGGTGTGGTTTTGTTGATAGTGTTGGCTATTTTGATGCCGATTTTTGGGTTGAATAATTTGATTAACTAATATTTGTTTTGTTCGAATGGCATAGGATTAAACTGTCAGACCGGGCTGAACAGAGTGAAAATTTCCGAGACACGCCGTAAATACGTCCGTGTAGGCTCGATCCCTGGCATCCCTGCCAGGAACGGTCCCGAAAATTCTCCCTCAATTCTGCCCTCTTCAGTTACGATTGAACAATACGATACGTAGGGGAAAGAGAAAGGTATGAAAAAACATCTGGAAAAAGGTTTTAGCCTGTTGGAAATTCTGGTGGTGTTGGTGATCATGGGTATTCTGGTCAGCCTGGTCGCGCCTACGGTGTTGAACCGGGTCGACGATGCGCGTTTGCAAAAAGCCTATGCCGATTTTAAGGCTATAGAAACGGCATTGAAGATTTATCATCTCGACAACTTCAACTACCCCTCCAGTGAACAGGGACTGCAAGCGCTGGTAACCAAGCCCTCGGACGATCCCGAACCGCGTAACTGGAAGCAGGGGGGTTACCTGCCTGATCTGCCGGTCGACCCATGGGGTAACCCTTACCTGTATATCTATCCGGGTGAGAACGGCGAGTTTGACATTTATACTCTGGGTGCAGACCGCACCGCGGGTGGTGATGGTCAAAACACCGATCTTGGCAACTGGAAAGATGACAGCGCAGGGTAATTCAGCACTCTAACAGCGGCGCATATGATGCAAGCTCACGGTAGTTCGCGCGGCTTCACTCTGATAGAAATACTCGTCATGCTGGTAGTAATTGGCATTACTATCAGTTTCGTCACGCTGTCCATTGGTGTTGGTGGACGTCCGGTAGAGTTGCAAACCGAGGCGGAGAAGTTAACAGGCATGCTGCAACTGGCGCTGGAGGAATCCGTGTTAACCGGCAAGCCCATGGGTTTGCGCATTGATGAGATGCTGGAAAATGACGGCTCGCGATTTTTCTACGAATGGTCTGTACTGGAACAGGGCACTTGGCAAGCGCTTGAACAACACCCGGTTTTGCAAGACGGGCAAGCGGCTGAGGGCATTGAACTGGACCTCACTCTTGAAGGCGTAGACATTAATTTGCAACAGGACAAAAAAGACAGCGAAGACGACTCGGCATTGAAAGAAAGCTACCAACCCGACGTATTTATATTGCAAAGCGGCGAGTTAACACCCTTCACACTGCACATCAGTAATCCGGATCTGCCGGGCCAGGTGTATCGCATAAACGGCAACCCAGCGGGAGCATTGCGCTTACTGCGTCCGGGCGATGAAGATGACGAAGACCAGTAGGGGTTTCACACTAGTTGAAGTGTTAGTAGCGCTGGCATTACTTGCCATCGCGCTACCCGCTTTGTTGTTTAATATCGCGGAGCAACTCAGCAGTCTCGATTATATGCGCGAGAAGTCGATGGCGCATTGGGTGGCGATGAACAAAATGACCGAGCTGCGGCTGCAGAATGAACACCTCGACTACCTACCACGCGACAAACAAAACGGCAGCACCATGCTAGCCGAGCGCGAGTGGTTTTGGACCATCGAAACCAAGAAAACAGTGAGTGATATAGTGCTGCGGGTCGACATCAAGGTGCGCAAAACCGACGATGACAAGGATCAGGCTTTCGCGACGGTCAGCAATTATTTTCAATTGCCGGTCGATACGAGGCAGGCGCCCCGGTAATGATCGAGCGCGCTCGCGGTTTTACTCTTATTGAAGTGCTGGTGGCCAGCGCTATAACGGCGTTGATTGGGATTATCGCCTACGGTTTCCTGGGCAGTGCGCTGGATGCGCAAGCCAGCCAGCAGAGCCAGGCTGACAGGCTGAATGAAATCAATTTATTCTTCGTGGTGCTGGCGCGCGATGTACGCCAGGCGGTTGATCGCAATATTCGTGATGAGTTCGGTGACACCGAGCCGGCCGTGGTCGGCGGACTGGGCAGTGAGTATCTGCTCAGCCTGACCCGCGGTGGCTGGTACAATCCACGCGCCGTTGCTCGCAGTAGCTTGCAGCGTGTGGCGTATGGTTTGAACGATGAACAAGAGATCGAGCGCGTCGCCTGGCATATGCTTGACCGCGCCTCGGAGCAAAATGTTTATAGAGCCGTTGTATTAGGCGCCGTGGAGGAAGTCTATTTTCGCT
>JBPCXM010000654.1:0-11049 GCA_051008535.1 Pseudomonadales bacterium
TGTGATATCCCCTATGGACTATTTATGGCCGGTAATGAATGGGAGAAGTATAGGCGCGTTCCTGGATTGAAACCGGATGGCCGGACTCGTCGGCAGCGATACCCAAAGCCAGCGCGTCCAGGGTTGAGTGGCGCGGTGTCGGTATCTCCAGTACGCGTACATAGTAAAATGCCGGCTGTGTTGATTCGAAGTCAGGGTCGGCCCACACCGCGGTGAGTGTCGCGGCACCGTGCTCATTGGAATATGTACCCGTTGCAGGGTCCACGGTATCCGGCACCACAGGGACATTGCCATAGCCGTCGGGCTCCCGGTCCCCGGACCAAACTACGTCGTAGACTTTCTCAAAAGTTTTGCCTTCATGCAGCCAGCCCTTCACCATTTGGATACGGTCCAGGTGCGCGCTCTTGGGGTCTTTGGCCGCCTGCAGAAAAAATGACGGTGCCGTTTCCAGGCTGCTAAGCTCGCCACCCATGGGAACGCCAACAGCGCTAATAGCTGCTATATCGGTAGTATTTTCATCGCCCGGAGCAAAATCGGTGCCCGCGTAAACGCGTACTGCGATGCGCGGCCCGGTGGTGGCGTACACCTCGCGGCGTTTAAACGCCTGCAGAATGGCGTCCCGCGTATTGTCGTCGGCCCATACTCCGGCCAGGCCGGATGCGGACATCGCCCAGCCGAAATTTTCGATGTTACTGGTCGTCCTGATTTTACCCTCGAGCGTTGAATCAGTAGGAAACTTGCCCCAGAAGTTGGGTTCCTCTGCAGTGGCCAGACCGGTGTGTGAATCTGTCGCGCCGATCAGACCAAACTGGTATGGATTGACGCCAAACTGTTGTTCCATCGCAAGGCCGGTACGCAAGGCCGAGCGGACAAAGTCGGCCGGTCCGGGGTCGAAAGGTATGGGTTTGGGCGAAATATAGTGCGGATAGGATTCAAAATCGGCGAACGGATCGTCTGGCGAAACCGCCGGATCGGTCTCCGAATCACCTTTGATTTGCGTGGCCTCGACTACTTTCTCCCACTTGGCGCGCAGGTTAATCCACTCGCTGTCAATCGGCGTATCGCGCAAACGCTTCTCCGTGGGAAACATATAGCCTCTGGAGATGTTCGAGTTGTGCGGGATGACCATGAAATCGGCGCCGGTTTCAGCTGAGGTTTCGTCCAGCCAGCGCCATAGATCTTCCGGGTAGCTGCTGGTCGATGACGAGAAAGGTATCCACCGCTGCGCCACACTGGCGTCGCTGCTGGTGAAGACTACTCGGTGCAAGTTAGCACCGGCAGGTATGGCGCTCCACTCCCAGCCGATCAGCGCGGTGAACTGCCCCGGGTCATTATGGGAGTCGGTGGAGTCTGTAGATACATGCCAGCTATTGCGCTTAACAAATTCATCATTGGGAATTGAAATAGCGGCCGGCGTTTTGGCCGCTTCGACCACGATATCAGTGTCGGGAGACGCAAACTCAAGCAGCTTAACCGTGCTATCAGGGTTGTCGGCCAATATGCGGAAAAACTTTTCCATAAACCATGAGTGTAACCAATCGATCGGCCCTAAGCCTTTTCTAGGAAGGTTTTTCTCGTTCGCCCACTTCATGACGCCATAGCTCTCCGCGTGATCAGCAACAACCAGGAAATCCAGCGGCGTTTCGATTTGTACGCGCGCACCGGTGGTGGGGTGAACGACCGGCAAGCCCTTGGCATAGCGATAGGCCGTGTCCGGGTCTGCCGTGAAGTTCTGGTTTATGAACGAATCGGTTGAATATGAAGTGTGAACATGCGTGTCGCCCCACAACAGCTGCTTGTCAGCGCTGGCAGGTAGCGCACAGAGTAGGAGCACGGCGTAGGTGATGATGTGATGGTACATGCGCGCCTCTACAAAATTGAAGGAGTTTGGTGCACACCCCCGACCTTCAGTGAACGTGACCACGGAAAATGATCAGGAAACTATGAATCAGAACCTATTCCAGTTTGGGAATGATACGCACACGTCCCCACGTCGTGCCATACATCATGCCACCGCTTCGTTATTGTCGGCCTGGGTAATTGATGTCTAACATTATGCTGGCGCCGCCTGCGCGCCGCGAATCAATTGGCCTGGCCGCGCATCGGTAGTGTTACCATCTTGCATAATGACCTCACCCGCCACAATGGTATAGCGATAGCCTTCCGCGCCCTGAAATATGCGGCGGCCGCCCGCGGGTAAATCGTAAATAACTTCGGGCGCCAGCATTTTTAGTTGCTCGAAATTAATCACGTTGATGTCGGCTTTCATGCCGACTTGCAAAGTACCGCGATCCTTCAGGCCTACACAGCGCGCGGTATCGTGGGTATGCATTTTTACGGCTTCTTCCAGCTCGAAGCGTTCGCCGCGTTTTCTATCGCGCACGAAGTAAGAGAGTAGATAAGTTGGAATAGAAGCGTCAGACAAGACGCCGCAATGGGCGCCAGTATCCGCCAGGCTGATGACCGCGTCTTCGTGCCTCAGCATTTTCACTTGCCGGCTCAGGTCGCCATTGCTATAGCCCATCAGCGGAAAATACAGCATGGCCTTGCCATCACGTTGCAGCAATGCATCGTAAGCGTATTCCTGTGGGGTCACGCCGGCGGCTTTTGCTTTGGCTGCGATGCTTTGCTCTGGCGCGGGTTCGTAGTCGGGTTGTTCGCCCAGTTCAAACATTAGGTCAAAATCCTGCACCATACGGTCGCTGACGGGATGCCCCGTCTCGGGCGTTGGCTCGGCGAGAATCGCCGCACGCACTGCCGGGTCCCGCAATTTCTCTATGCGCTGTTCAGGGCTTAACATCATTAGCGGCCCGAAATTCTGGTGCATAAAAAACGGGTGAACCGTGCCGTGGTAACTCATCAATACGTTAACCGGGCGTGGTCCGACATGCGCTACCAATTTGGCTCCATCGGCATTGGCTTGTTCAACCGCTTTGAAAATCGCCTCCACCCGCGGCCAGGCCTCCTCGTTTTGGTAGAAGAGCACAAAATTCAAGGTGCAGTTATTGTCGATGGAGAGACGCTTCATCCAGTCCAGTTCTTCTTCCCAGTTATACCAATCAGAATTCATGCCGTAGATGCCAGTGCCCAGCTCACCAAGTGCTGCACCGATGCCAAGCAATTCATCTTCCGTTGAATAGGTACCGGGCATGACATCACCGTGGCGCGTCATGTGTAATTCGGTACGCGACGTGGTAAAACCAATCGCACCGGCGGCGATACCCTGCTTGACGATGTCGCGCATCTTTGCCACATCGTCTGCGGTTGCGGGCTCGTTGTCCATGCCGCGTTTGCCCATAACATAGGTGCGCACTGCACAGTGTGGCACTTGCGCGGCGACATCGATGGCGCGGGGAAAGGCGTCCAACGCATCAAGGTATTCTGGAAAGCTCTCCCAGTCCCAGCTTATGCCTTCTGCCAGCGCTGCGCCGGGAATATCTTCCACGTCTTCCATCACCTCTATTAGCTCGGTGTGGGCCGTGTCGGTGGTTTTGCAGGGCGCAAAACCCACGCCGCAATTCCCCATGACCAGGGTAGTGATGCCATGGTTGCTGGCCGGGCTGCAATAAGGGTCCCAAGTAGCCTGACCATCCATATGCGAGTGAGTGTCGACCCATCCAGGAGTGACCAATAAGCCCTTGGCGTCGATTTCCTGGTCTCCGCTTCCATCGAACTGACCAACTGCAGCAATCTTGCCGTCTTTAACCGCAACATCGCCACTGAACGCCTTTTGACCACTGCCGTCAACAATCCTGCCGTTGCGGATAATCAGGTCGTAATTGAGTTTGGCTTGGCTCATGGTTTTCTCCCGTTTTGCGCAGGGCTGAATAGTAGTTCGGCGCTAGGCTAGTATCACTGTGCGCAGTTTATCAGGGAGAGCGGCTTTTCAAAGCGCTGAGAGATTGCTATTTGGTTATGTGCCAGGCTCAGCTTTTTGCTGAGGTTCCCTAGCGAGTCCAGATAAAAAGTCTTCCAGCCAACCTGCATAGTCCACCCGCTGCACTGCGGCCACAGCGCGGCCTAAAATTTCCTCCATCAAACTGTTTTGCTCCTTATTCAAAGCACCGAAGCCAATCGATACGACGATTGTCATCAAGGTGTGATAGGTAAAGCTGCGATATTCCTGCCAGGTCCTGTCGAGCTCGATAGCGGTGCCGTGGTGCCCACGCCGATCAACATAGTAGCGGACCAGGTCTTGTTCGTGTGCGGCCAGAATTTCTGTGGGCAGAGAATCGATAAGGAAGTACTGCACATCGCGAATTCCCTTACCCCAATGCACCGCCTGGAAATCCAGCATTCCCATCTCGTCACCGGAAACGAAAAAGTTGCCGAGATGACTGTCGCCGTGTAGCAGCGACAATGGGCCGGAGAACCAGAAACCCAATAACTCATCCCAGTGACGCAGGGTTTTTTTGTAGGCCTCGACAACATCTGCGGAGATACAACCCGGCAAACGCTTCATACAAGGCTTTAGTCCCAGACTATTCAAAGCCTGGGAGACAATGCGCATCTGTGGGCCAAGGAAGGGGTGATTGTCGAGTGGCAGGATTGCCTCGCGCTCGTCAGTACGCAAGTTGTAATGGTGAGCATGCAAGCGGGCGAAGGAATCCAGGCAACGATGCACCAACTCCAGCGATGGGCCTGCCATCATATCCGGATTGGTAAACAGCTGCACCGAAGGGTCTTCGTGGAGATTTTCCTGAATCAGGAAGAAACGCGTCCCTTCGCTGTGCGTGGCATAGGTGTGAGGGGTACGCAGTGGCACGTTGGGTGCGACATGTTTAAAGAAATAGGACTCCAGTTGCCACGAGCCGATGATGCTGAAAAACCAACGAGTAGTTAGCGAAGGCATGGGCAGCTTAACAAACAGGCTAGAAGGCAATACCGCTTCGCCCTCTTGTTCAATGCTTAGCACCACGTTATGGCAATTACTGCTTACGGAGGGAATATCCTGCTGGTTGACCGAAGTGATACGGGCGGGAGCATGCAGGGGCTGGACGCCATGAGCATTGATCACATGGTTCAGGGTGTTCACTGCGGTGAAAGTATCAACGTCAAAGGGCAGGCTGCGCCCACTGCGATCGCCAATGGCGTCAACCAAAATGTTGACCCATTTTTTACTTGCGAAAAGGGTCAATTTGCCGGTATCAATGACTTTCATAAGGTCTACTGTAACTTTAAATTATTGGACGCAGTGTAACTTGCAAGAATCGGACAAATTATATAATATGTCCGACAGGCTAACCAAGTGCCAGTCTGCTAATATCCCGAGTGATTCTGCCATGGCTACCGAAACCACCCAAAATCGCCCGGTTGATACCATCGTTATTGGTGCTGGCCATAACGGTCTGGCCGCCGCGGCAGTTTTGGCCCGCAATGGCGAGAAAGTTTTAGTATTGGAAAAAAACCATTACGTAGGCGGCATGGGCGGCAGCCGCGAAATCCTCAAGGGCTGCATGAACGAAGTGGGTGCCAGTTGTCTGTTCCCGCTGTCTAAAGAAATTAAAGATTACTTCCAGTTTGAAGCCAATGGTGTGGAGCTTATTCCCCTGCCGGTCATGGCGGTGAATCTCACCGGCGCCAACGGACGCCCGCTTATATTCTACAAAAATCCCGTCAAGCTGGCGCTGGGTGTGCTGCGTGGCTTTGGCTTGGGCGCTATGCTGGGTTTTGTGCGTTTTATGAAGTTCTGCCAATATCCGGCGCAGGTGCTGGACCGGTTTACCGCCCGCAAGGCGCCGCGAAACCTTGAAGACCTGATTGCAGAAGCTCCAACCCCGGAAAAACGGGAACAACTGGAGCTGGCTTTTAAGGGCTCTGCGATGGATATTATTAACACCTTTTTCCCCGATAAGATCAATCACAAAGAGCTGCGCTCCAACCTCGCTTTTGCCGCGGTGCAGGCTACCTTTAAAGGACCTTACACAAAAGGCTCTGGCATGTGCCTGATCTACACCATGGCCCAGGAAGGCTCCGAAGGCCTAATGCAGCGTGTTCGCGGTGGCATGGGCAAATTGTCGGAATCGTTGGTTGGCCAAATTGCAGCCATGGGAAGCGAAGTACGTACCAAGCAACGTGTTAGCCGCATACTGGTAGAGAACGGTCGCGCTATTGGCGTAGAGTTGAAAAACGGCGAGCAGCTATTTGCCAACACGATTATTTCCAATCTCGATAAACCCGCCACCTTTAATCACTTATTGGCCGACCACGAATCGGACCAGGCAACGCAACAGAAAGTCGACGGCTTTGAACACCGCGGCGCCTTCGTCCACATGCTGTTTAAACTAAAAGGCTTGCCCGACTACAACAAGCATCTGGATAAACTCAACCGCATCCCCGGTGCAAAGTTCGGCGGCGCCATGGTGATCGACCCTGATGAAATGCAAGAGTGTTATGAGATCTGTAAAAGGGGAGAGTTACCGCCCGCCGTGCCATTAGCCTACCAATTTCCCAGCGTGATGGATAACACACTGGCGCCCGAGGGTTTCCATATTGCCAGTGCCTATGGTTTTTACTTTCCCTGCGATGCCGACAAATTGGTACGGGGCAAACTGCGCGACCAGTTCGGCGATATGATTATCGACCATATAGCTATGCATATGCCCGGCTTCCGCGAATTGATTGTAGACCGCGCCATTTTTTCTTCGGACCACTTCGCTACCATGGAAGGCGCCACCAACGGCGACTGGACCCACGGCCTGCTACACCCGGAACAAATGATAGGCGATCGTTGCCTCATAGAAGGTACCGGCCATGCCACGCCGATTACGAACCTGTTCTTATGCGGTGCTTCGTGTCACCCCGGGCCGGGTGTGACTTTCTTGCCGGGTTATAACTGTGCTCACGAAGTGATGGCGATGACCGTGAAACAAACCGCTACCGAAGCAGTACCGGCACCAGCAGAGCGTGCAGCGTAGCTCTTAGTTCGTCGTCGCTTTTTGCCCAGTTACTGCGCAGGGTAAGGAAAGACAGTAGCACACGGTATACCCACTCGACCATGATTTCGGGCCGTACCTTGTCTTGCAGCAGTCTGGCATCAAGTGCTGGTTGGATGACGTTTTCCATCAGCTCTTCTCCAAACCGCACGATCACATCAGAGCTCCACACTACGCGTCGCGCGCGGGCGTCTTCATCGGAGGCAAACACCGCCTTCAATAGGGGGCGCTTGGGGATCTCTTTCATGGCAAGCATCAAGCCTTCGACGATCATATCAGCCGGCTGGTCGTAATCTTGCAACTTACTTTGTATTGCGCTATTGGCTGCCAGCATCTCCCGTTTGATCGTCGCTACCAGCACATCATCGCGGCTGGGAAAATAGCGGTACAGGGTCGAACGCGCTACACCGGCCGCCTTGGCGACCTCGCGCATGCCGGTTTTACTGATACCATCAACCAGATAGCAATGTCGGGCCGCGCCAAGGATATCTGCAACCGGATCGTTACCGGGTTTCTTCATAGCCGTTGTGTTTATCGAGTGTGTACCGAGCGACAGTGTAAAGTAGGTAATCTTCACAGCCAAACGCACCGCCGAAAACGGAAGCAATAGAGTCAGGGTGGACAATCCGATTAACCACCTTCAATTGGTATCCGGATTCATCATCTCGGTATAGCGTCGTTGCATTTCTTCAGGCGCGACCTCCTCGATAGTGTGACCAATCATCCAGTCATAGCCGAACGGGTCGCGGACCGTGCCGGATCGCTCACCATAGAATTGATCCTGTGGATCGCGGACAATTCGAGCACCCGCCTTGACCGCTGTTTCTATCATTTCGTCGGCGTTGTCGACATGGAGATGGATGACGAACGTGCTCGGCGCATCCAGCTTCGGTGCAAAGATGTCATATTCAGGAAAGGCATCCGAGATCATGATGGTTGCTTCTCCGAAAAGCAGTTCGGCATGGCCAATGCGCCCACTCGGCTCGACGAGGCGGTATTTCTCTGTCGCGCCGAACGCCGCCTGATAGAAGGCGATGGCATCCTCCGCGCTCTCGGCGCGTAGATAGGTGAAAACTTCATGAATCGACATTGGCTGGCTCCTTTCTATTTGTTGCGACGCTTTAGTCTAACTGTCGCCTCGTTACTGTGTCTTGAATAAATTTGACCTTGGAGTGTGCCTGTTCAGATGCAATCGGCACATGGCGTGTGGAGGCGGGGCTTATGCGCTTGTAGTGTCCTGGTGCCACTCCAGCGATTGCCCGAAATTCGCGGGTCATATGGGCCTGATCCGCATAGCCATTGGCGGTTGAAATGTCGGTCAATGTAACATTTGGCACCGAATGCAGATGGTTGAGAGCGCAGTTGAAGCGCTGCAGCCGGCAATAGGTCTTTGGTGAGAGGCCGACCGTTGTCTTAAAAGTTCGGGTCAGATGGCGGTGGCTAAAGCCGCTTTCAACAACCACATCGCCAACACTAACACCGTGATCGAATCGCAACAGAGATTGCGCGATCAGCGGATTGATACCCTGCGCAATCGGCAGGCGGCGCGACAGCATGTCTTCAAGAATGAGGAGGTGGTCCGCTGGGGTCGGCGCCGCCTCCAGTCGCTCGCGCAGTTCTGAGAGGTCCGAGTGAGCCCACACATCTTCGAGAAGGGTATGCCGCTCGGCGAGCGCGCTGGCAGGAGTATGTGACAACGGATCGACAACTCCTGGCCGTAACATTACACCAACCATCGATGCCGGCGCGGAGCTGTCCTTGCAATAAGCCGCGGTGCGAACGCCACCGAGGACAGACGTGCCGACGACATGGCCACTGGGGTCTTCTGGGCCGGTGAATAGGCGTAATGGGCGACCGTCCAAACGGATGACGATGTGCATCGCGGCCGTCGTCGGTAATACCAGTTCGCGCTGGGCGCTGGGTGACGTGTGTTGCGCCTCGTCCGTCGTCCAGATTTGCGAAACGAAGGGGCGCAGTACTGCTTTGGGTAGGCGGCAGAGTTTCATACGTCACGGATGACTGAAATAGCGTAGTTACCCGATAAGAATAATCGGCGGATCGAGAGTGGAATGAGACATCATGGATATGTTCTTTTCGAGACCTGCACCCTTGTTCGGGAAAATTGCCTGAAAAGCATCGGAAGTGGTCATCATCACCAGGTCAGCGTTGCTGGGGTAGCGCACGGTAGCGTAGGTCTCCCAATCGCCATCTGCACCCATGTAGTGTTGGGTCACGTCTCCCGCCAACACAGGGTAGGCGCCAATACTGGGCAATACCTGGGTCAACATGACGGTGCCATAAATTCCGTTTGCCTCCTCTCCGGTTAGTCCCCGGCTGGTGCCATCGGGATAGAGTGCCATCTCACGATGTTTGGAAAGATTCAACATATAGAACTCCGCTTTGTTGGCGTCATCCTCGATCGCTTCCCGGCTAAGTCGCACATTCAACCACAGTCCACGTATCTCGCCCGCCGCGCCGTGCTTGGTTGCCATCAGATCAGCGTATGATGGATGAGTAATCAGATCGGTAAACGCCTGCGGGTTTGGAAAATAAATGACCCGGTGACGATCCCAGGGAATATTGTCGTCGCTGGTCACGTGGTTGAATATCACATTGTCGAGCACTAACTGCGCCCCGACCAGCTTGAGCAAGGTCGCTTCTTCACTTATATAGAAATCTAGCTCGCTAGCCGCAGATTCGTGTTCGGCAAGCCGTACATAGTCTGCGAGATAGAAAGGTTCGCTATCCAGTTCGTTGTTCAGCAATTTGCGCAACAAGTCGTCATTGACAGAGTGTTCGGCACTGCCTAGCGAAGCGGAGAGTTTGGCGAGCTGTAACTCCAGACCAGGTTCCAATAAGCCTTCATCATCGTTATCGGAGCATCCCCAGATGAACGAAACAAGAATCAGCGCCGCGGTAAGTCGGGTAATTCGCACCATGCCCTAAATGCCTCTTTTCACTGACTTTCCCGCCTAAACGGACCTTATTATGCTTTGACATTGTGAAGAGTGAACATCATGGGGTCAAGATTCGCTACGCGCTAGCCTCGTCCTGCTTATGGGTCTGAATATTCCATCAATTAATGTTGGGTGAAATTAGATGACTAAAACGAACGAAGATTTGGATCTTCAGACTATCTTAACCCGCCAGTATCAAAACGCTTCACCGCAAAGAACCCGCCAAGCAGAAAATCACCGTCTTCAAGAAACACAGTAATACCGCCCCAGGTATTCCACAGTACACTGTCATCCGGGAATTCCCATGTGGCCTTGATCTCCCCGGTTTCCCAATCGGCCGCCAGGTATTCGTAAACATCGTTGCGTTTGTTGGCGATGTATACCAGGCCATTGCTGGTGGACACGGCGGGCGGCATCCAGTCGGTGTTGTCTATATCATCTATTGCCCAGGATTTCTCAAAACGATTCTCCTTTGGTAACCATTCGTACTTCTGAATACCTCTGGGTGCTTCTCTGGTAGTGCCGGCTAAAAACGCGTTGCTGATCAAATCTCCTGGAATAGGACCAGGTTCGGGATAGGTGCTGTTAACAACGAGTACACCATTACCGTAAACGGTGGGTGAAGCTTCCACCGTGGTAGCGCTGAGGGGGAATGGAATTTGGTCTGCGATACGGCGTGATTTCGTGCCCGGCTTTTGCGTGAAATCTGAGGGGATCTCATCGCGCCAAAAAGCCACGACATTGGCGCCCTCGGGGCTACCGTCGGAAATAACCACTAGTTTATCTTCGTTCTCGCCAAAACCCATTAGCGATGGGGTAGTGCCGGAACCGTGCGAGGCTGCGCCCAAGTCCTGAGCTTCACCTTCTGGCATGACGTCGTAGGGCGAACTCCAGGCGCCGTCACTCGCATCGCGTGACAGTTTACTGCCGGTCCAGACCAGCTTGTGCATTGTTGTAGATGTCACGACGTAGACGCCGTTGTTTTCGTCCACCGCGATAGAGTTCTCCACATGCTCGCCAGGGAAAATCACGTAGTCTTGCACTTTCAGTTCCCGATCGACAACGATTACCGCGCCGGTTGCAGCTGCCACAATATGACCGTCATAGGTCATTGTGATGCCGAGAATTTTGTCTATTCCATCGGCATCTTGCTCGGG
>JBPCXM010000655.1:0-4464 GCA_051008535.1 Pseudomonadales bacterium
TCGAAGTTTCCGCCAGTACTGGCAGGGCAGTACCTGTTAGAGCGGTTTCGATCGGCTGTTAACAGGCCCTAATTAGTTGTAGCCTCTTTCGTAAACAGAGTTTTTCTTTTGCAGACCGTACTCGAAACGAGGTCTGAACAATCCAATGTAATCCCAACCGGCCGATTTCAGGGATTTGGGTTTGACGACAGCAGCCGAGCCACGATTGACTGCTGATAAGGTGTTTTGCTGATCCTTCTGTGAAGTGGCGTGCATCATGACCTCCGGGACGTTGAAGATTTTCATACTCTCCCAAGCAATTATCCCGCCGAATTAAAGAGGCCTTTTAAAATCAAAAGGTTATGGTCACTAAGTCTGATTTTTCCATGAGAATTATTAATGCCAGTTGGAAAGTTGGTAAAGAAATCCGACAGCTTCTTAGCAGCGCGGTTGTAGCGCGAACCAGGGTCGGCGGGGATCTATCACCCACTTCGCCCTGCAGCTGGGTTTGGCCTGAAGGCGCTTAAGTCGATACAACCTTCATGCGGTTTTATTCATAAGAGAAGAGTATTCAATCGCAATTTTTGCGGCGACGCGCGCATTGTTTACGGCGAGTTCGATGTTTGCATCAAGGCTCCGCCCCTTGGTCTGTTCAGCAATACGGCTAAGGAGAAAAGGCGTGGTTGCTTTGCCGGTAATCCCTCTGTTCTCCATTTCCACTAGCGCTTTGGATATTACGCCGTCTATATCAGCAGATTCCAGTGCGTGGCTCTCGGGCACAGGAACCGTAATAAGCAAGCCGCCGTCAATCATGTTGTCCGTCTGTGCCTTCAATGCAATAGCTGCTTCTAGTGGTTCATCAATTCGATAGTCAACGGGCAGGCCACTCGAGCGGGCATAAAATGCCGGCAGCGTATCTGTTTCATATCCAACCACTGCGACTCCTTGCGTCTCCAGATATTCCAGCGTTTTGCTAATGTCGAGAATGGATTTCACGCCTGAACATACGACGGCCACGTTTGTTTTTGCCAGTTCCTGGAGATCGGCTGAAACATCCATCGTCGTTGCGGCGCCGCGATGCACGCCGCCAATTCCACCGGTTGCAAATACTCGAATACTCGCCATGGCTGCAATAATCATCGTGGCGGCAACGGTTGTAGCTCCGTCTTGCTGGCGAGCGACCAGGAATGCAAGGTCACGGCGACTGGCCTTGCTAATGCGTTGACCCTCTCTTCCTAGGTAGTCGATTTCCTCGTCGCTCAGCCCGGCTCTTAGGCGGCCATTGAGTATGGCTGTGACGGCTGGCACGGCGCCTTCAGCACGAATTGTTTTTTGAATACGTAGCGCGGTATCGACATTCTGAGGGTAGGGCATGCCATGACTAATGATGGTCGATTCGAGTGCTACCACCGGGCGATTTTCAGCTATTGCGGCGCCGACTCCCGGTGCTACATCAAGTGCTGAAGTATTTGGATTCGTTCGCATCTTATTGCTCACAAAGTTGCAAAACGATTGCCTCTGAGATCGTGGGGCTAACGGTTGCAGCATCCGACAATGTGTGACTGGCAGCGGCCATCGCAAACTCCAGGCTACGGTCGAGGGGCCATTGTTTTACCCAGGCTACTGTCATAGCCGCGGTAAAGGCATCTCCCGCGCCATTCACGTTCGTGGCAGCGTTGACACTGCTCGGTTCAATCGTTCCTTGCTGATCAGCGGTGCTAAAAAATATGCCTTTGTTGCCTAATGTGATAAACACGCGCTGCACCCCCTCGCCATGAAACCACTGAGCGATATTTTCCAGACCTTGATTGTTTTCGCCCCTAACGCCGGAAAGTGCTTCCGCCTCAATTAAGTTGGGCACTATGGTATGTACTGCGTATAAGTAAGGCCGAATATTGATCGCCTTAGTCGATGAGACAGTGTCTACAAAGATTGGTTGGGCAGCGAACTGATCAGTAATGTAAGCTAATGTGTTGTCACTGAGGTTTGTGTCGACGACAATGACGGCTGCTTGCTCGAGCAATCTATGGTGCTGCTCGATTGTTTCAGGATCGAGCTTTTCCAAAATCGACATATCGGAGATCGAGACTAGCATGTTGCCAGTAGAATCCAGTACTGACAAATACGTTGACGTTGTCTGTGCTTCAATTTGAGCGACGGCACTCATGTCAATACCCGCTGCGTGCCCCTGTTTGAGGAGCACATCACCGTAATGGTCGCCTCCCACCGCTGTTAGCAAATGAGCGTCTATGCCCAAACGGGCGAGGTTTTCCGCGATGTTGCGTGCCGTACCACCTGGCGATGTACATACTCGGCCGGGATTCGAGTCGTGCAGCCGTGGCTCATCATAAGAGATGCCGTGCACGTCTATGTTAGCGCCACCAACGGCGGCAATATAGTGCTTATCACTCATCATGCGCGATTTTATCATTGTGGTTCGCGCGATGGGCCGAGGGGTGACTAAAACACTTTCCAACCAGCCCAGCTTGTGAATTAAGTCATGCAAAAACGCCAAAAAGCACGCATCAAGAAGCTGTGGCCAGTTGGCGCCGAATATAATCTAGGCGCGACCGAGATAACTTGTAGCGGCTGTAGATGAATGCGACGAGAAAGACGACGCACATCAGTCCGGGGCCATAGATCCACGCGAGACGGGTCAACATTGTGTCAGTCACCTGGGAAGCTTCAGTAACACCGTCAAACCCGGCGAATTCGATGGCAATACCTGCGAAGAATGCCCCCAGGCCGAAAGTCATTTTCTGGGCGAGCATCATGCCGGAATTGATAATTCCTTCCTGACGCATTCCCGACTTCAATGCCATTTCGTCAGCTATATCGGGAACCATGCCGCCCGCTATATTGATATTGGCGATGAAGAAGGACTGATGTAAGACGACGTAACAGCAAACAACAGCCAGTAATCCCGTACTACCCGATGGCGGCGTCAGCCCATACAAATGCGCCATGACGGGCATTGGGCCTATCACAGCCATGCCACAGATCAACAAGACCACCCCGCGCTCTTTGCCAAAACGATGCACGAAGTGCTTGGCTAGCCACGCTGCCGGTAACAGGCTTAGAAATATGCACAACATAAAAATGCCCGTTTGCTCGCTGCTGAATCCATAGAAGAAATTGTTAATATGAAGCAACATCGTGTTACTCACACCTACCGCAGTAACCAGCACTAGATTGGCGCCTAGGTAAACCCTCGCCGAGTGGTGTTTCAGCATAGCCACTACGTCGCTAAAGGCGTAGTACCAAGGCCGGGCCTGTTGTGCCTCGCTGGTTTGCACCAGGTATTTGATGCGGTCGCGAGTACCCCAAAATGCGGCAACCATACCCACAGCGGCGATGCCAGCCGCCACGAAACCTACGTTGCGATAACCGTTGGCTACCATGCCTGCAGCAGTGGCGCTTGGAATCAAAACGAACCAGGCGATAACCTGAATGCTCAGGCCACCGGTGTATCCCATAAGATTTCGGAAAGTCGCAATACTGGTACGTTCTTCGTAATCATCGGAAAGCTCTGCGCCAAGCGCCAGATGTGGTACCGTGAATAAGGTAAGAAAGGTACGGACCACGATGGCGTTTGCCAGATACCAGGCGAACAGCTGTTGCTGCGAGAGATCCTGCGGAGGGTTAAAAATGGCGATTAAAAACAGTGGAAACGGAATGATTGCCGCCGCCATAAAGGGGTGACGGCGCCCCCATTTGCCTCCTTTCAAATTGTCAGAAACTTGACCAATAATGGGGTCAGATATTGCGTCTGCAGTGAGTGCCAGCAGCGCTGCCAGACCGGCGAGGCTAGCCGATAACCCCAGAAACTGCGTGTAGTAGAAAAACAGAAAATAGTGAAAAGACGTATCTTTAGCTGCCCAGGAGAATTGGCCAAGGCTATAGGTAAACTTGGTGCGAAAACTCAGTAACGAAGACATAAAAATCGGCACCGAGAGTTATTGGGGAGTTGCGAGTACGGCGGGCCCATCACTGTAATCCGGCGCTAGCTAGATAGCGGCTCGAACGCAGTTTCGCATTGTTGTGAATGTTCATGTAGAACAGCGCGTAATCGGCTTGGTGGTAGGTTCCCATCGGGTCGATTTCAAAGCCTGTTCCCTGTTCATTGTTCACGTACAGCGTGCCCTCTTTGCATTGTGCCCAGGTCTGCTCCTCTATTGGCGTTCCTAATGATTCAAATACCTGATGGGCAGGTGTATCTTCTGCTCTCCCAATGGCGGTGTTGAGAGTACCCGTAGGCGGGAGGGCTCCTTGATTGCGACTGGCCTGCACCAGTTCCTCATTAACCCGCCAGGACAATGGGTTGGTACAAAGGCTCTCTTCAGGCCTCTCATACGGGTGTGTTCCCTCTGGCATCGTATCCCAATGCACAACGCAGTGTAGATCTTCTGCGTTCTTGCAGGCGGAAATATTGGCTAGGGAAGCAAGCCAGGAGGGGGCCACAGGGATGAGGGTTGATCCGATCAT
>JBPCXM010000656.1:0-5994 GCA_051008535.1 Pseudomonadales bacterium
ACAAGCACTTCAATGTCGTGGCAGTGGATCTGCGCGGACATGGGCGCAGTATGCGCCGGCAGAAATGCCGTTTTACGCTGGCAAAGTGTGTCGATGACATTGCTGCATTTATTGACCACCAAAAACTACAAGACACCGTCGTGGTTGGTTACTCCATGGGTGGCGCGATTGCGCAGCATCTGGCCCGGAAATACCCGGATAAAATCGGCGGTTTGGTATTGAGTGGCACCGGCTGCGGGTATCGGGTAGGATTGCGAGAACGCGCTGTTATTGGGCCTCTATTTGCCTCCCTAGTCGGAGTGACTCGTCTTAGCGAAGCGTTCGCGCGAATGCCGAACAAAGTCATCGCAGCCTTGTTTCCAGGGGTCAAGGTTGATGAATACATGAGCATTCGTCAATGGGTTGCGGATGAATTGCGACGCAACAAGTTAAGAGTCTTCGTGGAAGCCGCCAGCGAAATGGCCAATCACCGCTCCAAGCGTTGGTTGAGTGAGCTAACGGCACCCACCGCCGTGCTGGTCACGCTGCGAGATTCAACATTCTCGGCGGCACATCAAATCGAGATGGCCTTGCAGATCCCCGACGCGGAAATTATGCGATTTGATGGCGGTCATAACGCGCCGAGTACGGAAGAATTCGGTCATGCTTTAACAGGCGCCTGTTTAAGTGTCGCGGACCGTCTGGCCGCATAGCATCTCGTCATGAGCAAGTAGTAGAGTTCTGTACACATGCCATAAACGCTGGGACGACTTACGCCATATCTGGCAACATCAATTGGCTGGCTAAAAGCAGTAAACGGTCAGAATTAAAACGGGAGTGCTGTTCCATGATTACGAGTTTAAAAGCAGGAGATTCCATGCTCCTGTACACCGAAACTGAATTTCAGTACCAGCACATGGTTGGAATCTTGATTCTCGACCCAAGCACCGCGCCGCATGGGTTCGACGTCGATGTGTTGAAGAAGGTGTCGGAGAGCATGGTAGATGATGCACCAGCGTATCGCCTAAAGCTGGTTGATTCCCCGTTGACCCTGGATGTGCCAATGCTAGCCGAAGATCCCGACTTCAAGCTACGCAATCATATGTTCCATGTTGCAGTCCCCGCGCCCGGCACACAGGAACAATTGACGGAAGTCATCGCCGATATCGTCAGTCGTCCGCTTTCACGCTCACGACCCATGTGGGAAAACTGGATTCTGTCTGGCCTGGAAGGTGGGCGCATTGCCATGGTGAGCAAAACCCATCACTGTTTGCAAGATGGTGTCGGTGGCGCAGAAGTCATGGCAAGAATGTTCGACCTGGAACCTGATCCGCCGCCGAAGTCTGGTGACGCCAGGTCGATCAAGAAACCCAAAACCAGTGCCCCATCAGCGCTGAAGATTCTCCATGAAGCTTACAAGGCGGGTAGGGAAAGGCCCAGCCTGTTGAGTACTGCAAACAAATCGGTACGCACTTTAGTGAAGCGCCGCAAAGCACACAAAAACGTTGCCGACGTAGACCTGCTTCCACCCGACATGAGCAAGGCGCCACGACTCTTCTTCAACGGCCAGCTCAGTGCATTTCGCAGCGTCGGCTTGGGTAGTCTGAGTTTGCCAGAGATCAAACGGCTTAAGAATGCGTACGGCATAACGCTAAACGACGCGATTCTGGCCGTTGTTGCCATTGGTTTGCGACACTACCTTGAGGATCACGATGATCTGCCGACGGAAGCGCTTGCCTGCAGTATTCCAGTATCGTTGACTCTGAACAAAACCGCAGACAGGGAAGAGCAAGAAGGCAACAATCAGGTAAGTTTGATGAATACCAAGCTCCCAATTCAAATTACCGATCCGGCTGAATTGGCCCAGACCATTAACGCGTGCTCCACGGCGGCCAAGGAACTGTTTGCCCAGTCGGGCGACGAGATTAGCCGTTCTATCGTGGCCAGCTTGCCACCGCGGTTGGCTGCCACAGGACTCGGCATTCTAAGTGGTGCCATGATGGCACGTAACCCTATCGGCAACTTAGGCGTATCCAATGTACCGGGGCCGCCATTCCCACTGTACATGCGCGGTGCCAAAGTTGTAGCCAACTACCCAATGGGTCCGGTACCTAATGGGGTGGGCTTGGGCATTACCATGATGAGTTATGTCGATCGAATAGATTTCACCGTACAAGGTTGCCGGGAGAAGATCCCCGACATTCAAAGGTTGGCAAAATTGTTAGAGGCTGCAGTAACCGAACTGGCGGAATCTGCTCCCCGGGAAAGTGAAGCTAAGACGATCAAGAAAAGGGCGGTAAAGAAAAAACCAAAAGCAACTAAAAATGTGGGCGCAAAAACTAAAAAAGCGTCAACCTCCCCTAGAAAAGCAGTGCCAAAGCCTAAGACCAGCGCTAAAAAGCAGCCAGTTTCCAAACCCCGTGCGGCAAAGAAGGCAAAAGCAGCAAGCAAAACCGCAGCAAAGACGAAGCCCAAGACGACCAGCAGGGCAAAAGCCGGCAAGACCCGCAAAGCCAAGCCCAAGGTGAAACGATAGACTGGACCACGCGACGCCATGGGCTTGGTGTCGTAGCCGAGGTGTGATGACATGCTGCGTTTAACTGGTAACGATGCAAACTTTCTGTATCAGGAAACGCCGACGACACCGCAACACACGCTGAAAATTTCAGTACTCAAACTCAAGAACCGTGAGTTTGATCTCGACGTTGTTAAACAACAATTTCTCGCCACCATTCATCGCATCCCCGCCTTGCGCTGGCGCATCGTGCCAGTGCCGTTTGGCTTACACCATCCGGTTGCCGTGGAGGATCCTGAGTTCGACCTCAACTTTCATATTCGTCACGTCGCCTTGCCAAAACCGGGTACATGGCGAGAGCTGGATGAAATGGTCGGCCAGATTGCCAGCCATTCGCTGGACCGCGATTGCCCACTGTGGGAATTATGGGTGATTGAAGGGCTTAGCGAGGATAGGGCGGCGTTCGTTCTAAAAGCACACCATGCCATCGCCGATGGTACAGCGTCTGTGCACTTATTTACGCGAATGCTAAGCCCGCTTGACCCGAAGGAGGTTGTTCCCCCACGGCAAGTGGAGGCCCTACCCAGCGGTGGAAAGCTGCTGCGCGACGCATTGATAGACCACGTAAAAAATGATGCCGCCAGGTTTCCGGGGTTTGTCAGAACAACACTGCGCAGCTTCAAATCGAGCAAGACGTTCAAGGAGCAACAAAGCGATTCGGCGGTGGTCGACCCGCTGACAGATAATGTTAAACGCAGCCCATTTAATGGTGCATTGAGTTCCCGCCGCAAATTTGCCTCACTAAGCCTCTCACTGGGGGCGGTCAAAGACCTCAAGAACACTTTGCAAGGCACGCTTAACGACGTGATCCTGGCCCTGGCCGCTGGCGCTTTACGACGCTATTTGCTGGAGAATGGCGACCCATGCAATGAGCCGCTGAGCGCCATGATTCCTGTTTCGGCCGATGAACCCGGTGTGATTCGCATTTTTGGTAACAATATTAGTATTATCGGCACGCGCTTACATGTGGAAATTGACGAGCCCGTTATGCGTTTCGATGCGATTCGAAGGTCGACCAATGCGGGTAAGAAGCACCTGGAAGCCTTTGGAAAAAGCACCTTGCCAACGATCCAGCAGTATATTCCACCGGCGCTGCGGCATAGCGGATGCCAGAAAGAATATCGCAGCAAAGCGGCGAATCGAGACAAGTTTCGTTACCCGTGCAATGTTGCGATATCAAACGTACCGGGGCCGCGACAGGTTTTGGAAACCGACGAAGCCGTGCTCGACCGCTTACTGTCCGTCGGGCCCTTGCAGGAAGGCAATGGCTTGAACATAACTGTCTGGAGTTACGCTGACCAGTTGAACTTCAGCATCATCAGTTGTGAAAAATTGGTGCCCGAGCCGCAGCGTATTGCCGATGGTGTCGAGGCCGAGCTTCAAGCACTACAAGCTGGCATCGCCCGCGATGGTGGAAAACGTTAGATCGGCGCAAAGCAACAGTGAGTGGTGATCACAATGCAGAGACTATCCGGGCAAGACGCCATTTTTCTCTATCGGGAAACGTCGACGGCGCTGATGCACACACTGAAAGTGCATATCATCACGCCCTCGAAACCGGATGTCAGTTTTGAAGAGTTGTATGCGAAGCTGGTCAATAAGCTTAACCAGCAACCAATTCTCAAGCAACGCATCGTTCCCGTCCCGTTCGGAATTCACCACCCTGTATTGGTCGATGACCCTGACTTCGATGCCAGTGCTCATGTATTTCGTGCGGCCATTCCATCGCCAGGCGGCATGCGTGAGCTGGATGATATGGTTGCGCAGATCGGCAGCACGCTGCTCGACCGTTCGAGGCCGCTGTGGGAAATATGGGTGTTGTATGGATTAGCCAGTGGTGATATCGCGGTAGTGCACAAAGTTCACCATGCCTTGTCAGATGGCATGGCGTATGTTGGCTTTCTTACCGCCGTTTGGGATGCCGAAGCAGATTCACCCGCAGCGCCGGCCGCGCACGGCACTGATGCGCTACCCGGCAGCGCGCGTTTATTGTGGGACGCCTGCGTCGGCCACTTCAAAGAAGACATTCGAAACTTGTGGCCAATCAGCAAGTCATTCGTCGGCAACCTGCGAGAAATTGCACGGCGTAATAAGCAAGCCAGCGAGCCCCGAGTGAACCCGCTCACGGCCGAATTTCCACGCACGCGCTTCAATTACGCATTGGGCGTGAGGCGCAGTTTTGCCAGCTGTCAAGTGCCAATGGAGGACGTAAAAACGCTAAAAAACCAACTGGAAGTCACCATAAACGACGTCGTGCTGGCTATGGTTGCCGGGGCATTGCGCGACTACCTCCGGGCCCACGATGAACTGCCCGAACTACCGCTTGGAATTTCGGTGCCGGTTGGCGCGGATAAACCGGGCACAAAGCGACTGTGGGGTAATCGCGTCACTACGCTGTTTACCATGTTGCATACCAATATCGCAGACCCGCTGGAGCGCCTGTACGCGATCCGCAAGAACACCTTGCAGGGTAAAGAAGATCTGGACGTGTTTGGTAAACATCAATGGGGTGATTTAATGCAGTATGTGCCGCCGGCATTGATGACCTGGTCGTGCCGTAGAAACTTCCGATTGAAGCCCACCAATGCCGAGGACTATAGGCCAAACTGCAATCTAGCGGTGTCTAATGTGCCGGGCCCACGAGACGTATTGCGCACTGAAGACGGCGAGCTTAAGGCGATCTATTCTGCCGGTGTTCTAGGGGAGGGCATGGGGTTGAACGTAACCGTCTGGAGTTATTGCAACCAATTGAACATCGGCGCCCTGGCGTGCCGCAAGGCCATTCCTGACCTGTATGTGCTGACCGACGCGATGCCTGCGGCGCTGGCAGAGTTGCTATCGGCGGCGAACGCCAGAGCAGCGGCATGAATTCAACCGTGGCGCACATGGTTCGTGTTGCAGGCAAGCGGCCAGCGAATCTGGCGACTGATGTGCAGGGCAGCGGCCAGGATTTCATCTGGGCGCATGCCTTGCTGGGCAGTATGGCATCAGATGCCGAGGGTGGTGTATTTGGCTGGGGGGAACTGCATCAAGACTACCGCGTGATTCGTTATGACGCCCGTGGCCACGGGCGGTCGGATTGCCACGGCGACGCTATCGATTTTAGTTGGGACGCACTGGCTAGAAATCTGTGGGACGTCGTCGACAGCTATACACAAGCCCCAGTGGTATTGGGTGGCGCCTCTATGGGGTGTGCAACCGCCCTGTACGCTGCATGCGAACGTCCGTCGCGCGTGCGTGGTTTGGTTTTGGTTATTCCACCCACGGCGTGGGAGGCCCGAAGAGCCAAGAAGGGCAACTATGAAAACTTCGCACGAATCGCAAGGTTAAGTCGCGGCCTGCCACTGAAGTTATTAAAGTTTCTGCCTCGGTCGTCGGCGGACAGAGGCTTTCAAAAACACACGCTATCCATCATGGCGCGCCACCTGGCGTCGGCCAAC
>JBPCXM010000657.1:0-33246 GCA_051008535.1 Pseudomonadales bacterium
ATTTTTATCACCTTGTGTACGCCCAACATGGGCATGAATTAATGGGGTGCAAGCCCCCTGTGGGAGAACCCAGATTGCGCCTTCATACGCCAATTATAAGGTGTCCATCAAACCGGGGCAAAACAAGTGAGCATGATTTTAACGTCCCGAACCCTCAACGTCAGCAACGTTGGGTACTCCGGCCACATAAAGAAACGGATTTCATGCTCTAACAGGCGTTGCTTCATCTACTCAAAAAAATTAGGCGAAGCTGCTCTTCTGATATCGCATTGACTCTGAGCCCGGACGCGCCAACGACAGTATCAGCTGCTACCATGGCGTTAACGATCGCTTCTTCCGTTGCATGAACGGTCGCTTCAAAAACAGTTGACAGACCATTGTTGGGATACATCGTGACGCCGCTATGATCGTTCTCACTAATGACACTGGGATTCGCAGTGGAGAATGCAATAAAGATATCGCCAGAACCATCACCGCTTATTGCACCGAGCCGACCCAGGCCGAGTGCAGGTCGTTTAGCTAGTCTTCGCAATTGATGCGGTAATAGCGGCGCATCGGTAGCGACAACAACGATGATAGACCCGTCTCGCGTCGCTGCTTCCAGCTTGTCGTCTTTGGACTCATCGCAATAAGGATACCAGTTAACATGGCGCTTAATGGCGCGATCCGTGAAACAGTGTTTGCCCACCGGTAACTTATCCGCCACCATTTTGCCGCCTAGTCGCAGGCCATCGCCATTCCAGTTGTAGTTGCACTGCACCAGAACGCCAACGGTGAACTGACGACCAGACGCTTCTATCTCCCTCGACGAGGTGCCAATACCACCTTTGAAGCCATTGCAGACCATGCCTGTACCACCACCCACTACACCCTCTGTAACGCGACCTGGCTTAGCACTGCGCATTGCCCGCAGGGCATGTTCGCGCGTGACATGAAACCCGTTGATGTCATTTAAACCGCCGTCAAAAGTCTCGGCTACAACGGGTGCGTGCCAGTCAGCGGGCCACTTCCGCTTCACCATCCAGGCGACCGTCGCGTCACGCACGACGCCGACGCTGTGGGTGTTGGTAATGGCTACCGGCCCATCAACTAGACCACGCTCCTCTAGCCAGGTTGTACCCGTCATCTCCCCAGATGCGTTCAATGTAAACCAGCCAGCAAAGACAGGATCTAGTGAATTCTTTCCACGAGGGTGAATAGCCGTAACCCCAGTGCGAACCGGACCCGAACCAACCTCTAGCAAGCCCTCGCCTTTAATCAAGGTAACATGCCCCACTTCAACACCGGCGACGTCGGTGATGGCATTCCACGGACCCGGCTGTCCTTCAAAGGGAATGCCGAGGTCTCTGGCCCGTATCACTTCGGTAGCTTCGACCGCAGTCCAACCTAATAAAAGGAGCAGGAAAACTAGAAGAGATGTCGTACGGTGGTGTCTCATGTTCATGAGTATTCCTTGTCTTTGCTGACCATGGACCACAGATTATCATCTGCAACATGTAGCGGCCGATCGTGTCGATTTTTGCCGTCGAGCGCCCACCGACAGCATTGTGATCCTACACCGGCCTGTGGTTTTCGCAAAATTGAGCCTCAAAAAACAACGCAACCGGCCAGGGGCGGCCTCTCGAAAAACCACTCCCGCGGCCCGCACAGTAGCTCGCCTGGACTGTTACTGATGCGAACAGCAATACTGCGGTTCGTTTCAATTCCCAGCAGCGGCCTGGGTTCTAATTCGCGCCTAACACGCTAATCCGTCTTGATTATTTCGCCATCCTTCATCACAAACGTAACCCGTTCCATGACTCTGATGTCGGTAAGTGGGTTTCCGTCTACAGCGATAATGTCAGCCAACTTGCCCGCCTTTAGTTCCGCCCGATCGGTAACGCCAAGCAAATCGGCGGCGTTAATTGTCGCCGTCTGTAGCGCATGAAGCGGTGTCATACCGCGGCGAACCATCGCGTAAAATTCTTTTCCGACCTCGTTGTGGCGCAATACGCCGGAATCAGTACCAAAAGCGATCTTGACGCCGGAATCGATCGCCATTCGAAAACTCTTTTCTATAAATGGTTTAAGAAAGTTACTTTTGTTGATCGTATCTTGCGGCGTGTTTTCCGGTAAGGGGATGTCCACTAAATAAAGAGTGGGAACATAATACGTGCCCCGCTTTTTCATCTCCTTAATGATCCCCGGCGTCAGCATGGAGCCATGATCAATCGATGCGACGCCAGCCTTAACCGCGGCCATTATTCCTTCGCTGCCATGAGCGTGCGCCATCACTTTCAGTCCGTGCCGCGACGCTTCCTCCACGATTGTTTGTAACTCCAAATCAGAATATTGCTGAGCACCGGGCTGATTGCCTGATGAAAAGACTCCGCTCGTCGCGCAGACCTTTATGACTTTAACGCCGTGCTTTGCCTGATAGCGAACTGCTCGCAGAATATCATCGACGCCGTTGGCGATTCCCTGATTGGGGCCCAACTCCATGACGCCTGGTGCAAACCCGGTTACATCACAATGACCACCGGTGATCGAAAGGTAATGACCCGCTGGGTAAATCCGAGGGCCAGCAACACGCCCGGCATCGACCGCGCGCATCAAAGCGACGTCGGGAAAACCAGGCCAGGCGCCCGCGTCTCTAACCGTTGTAAATCCCGCGTTGAGCGTCTGCCGCCCGAATTTGACACCATATAGAGCCCAATCTGCGGGCGTTTCTTTAACAGCAGCAGTTGTCCAGTGATTGCCCGTGAAGAAGTCGAGCGTCAGGTGGGTATGCATGTCGAAAAGACCGGGCAAGAGTGTTCGGTCTCCAAGGTGAACTGTTTCAGCACCAGCCGGCAGCGTTTCCGGATTGACCGCTACAATTTTGTTGCTCTCTACAACAATTGATGCAGGACTGATGAGCTCGCCTGTTGTCACGTCAATCATCCTGGCTGCACGAATGATTGCCGTTTCAGCAAACGATTGGTTGACGACGCAAATGCAAATCAGCATGAGGCCTCTGAGTATTTTTGGATATTTCATTATTTTTCCTTTCTGGTGAAAACTTTTGACTTGCTGGCATCAATATATCTGGAAACGTGTAACATCCAGTTGCTTCTTTGTTTTATCTGCAGACTTTAATCTTTAGCGGCTGGACCTAGGCGAGTGCTTCCCAACCACGATCGACAAAGCTAAACGAAACTCGTGAAGGGCTGTTGTGGGTCGTGAGCGCCATTTTACCGTCCTGAAACTTACACGTCAGCAAAGTTAGTTTCAGCAGATAAGTTTAACGGCTGGGTCGGCTACTTGACACAGTTGACTCACAATGGCGACTAGTATCACACTGCACTTACAGCGCGATCGTCAAAACCAAGGCAAATATTCGCTGGCGCTAGAAAATAGACACATTGAACCAGGATAAAATGATCATGAGCAACAATCGTATCCCACGAGATAAGCAGAACGACTACTCACGCGAAGCGGCCTCTGCTCGCCGTGACTTTGTTATGGAGAAAACCGGTGTTGAGCTTGAGCACATCGGTCAGTACTCCACCGATCCGGCCGACGTTGCCGGCAACTGCGAGAATTTCATGGGTATGATCCAAATGCCGGTGGGCCTGGCTGGTCCGGTGCTTATCGATGGTGAGTATGCCAAAGGAGAGTTCTATGCGCCACTGGCCACCACTGAGGGAACCTTGATTGCAAGTTACAACCGCGGTATGCGCGCCATTACTGAAAGCGGCGGAATCACCACCACGGTGTTTGATGATGTCATGCAGCGAGCACCGGCGTTTGTATTCAAGAGTGCACGCGAAGCCAAGCTGTTCGGCGAATGGCTGGAGGACAACTTTGCCAGGATCAAGGAGCAGGCTGAAACCACAACCAGCGTTGGCAAACTGGAGTTCATCCAGAAATGGCCAATGAACCGTTCGCTGTACACGCGCTGGAACTATTCCACAGGAGATGCCGCCGGTCAGAATATGGTGTCCAAAGCTACTGACTTCGCCAGTAAGTGGGTGCAAAAAAATTATCCCGGCAATATCGAATTCTATGCATTTTCCGGTGGCATTGATACGGATAAGAAGCATTCACACATGAATTTCCTGCACAGCCGAGGTAAGCGTGTGGTAGCAGAGGTCACGCTGAAGAAAGACGTTCTCGAAAATCTGTTACACACTACCGCCAATAAACTAGAGCAATTCAGGCGTATCACCCGGACAGGCGCCAACCTTGCTGGCAGCGCCTATAACGGCGGCCACTCGGCCAATGGTATTGCAGCCTTCTTTGTCGCCACTGGCCAGGATGAAGCCAATGTGGTGGAGTCCCACACCGGAGCGGTCTACACCGAGGTATTGGAGAACGGCGATATGTACTGGTCGTGGACTATGCCGTCAATTATCGTCGCCACCTTTGGTGGTGGCACCGGCCTGCCCACGCAGCGTGAATGCCTGGAGATGATGGACTGCTATGGCAAGGGCAAGGCCAGAAAGCTGGCGGAAATTGCCGCAGCAGTTGTGGCGGGAGGAGACATTTCCATTGCTTCTGCCGTTCGGGCCGATGAATTCGTCAACGCCCATGAAACGTATGGGCGCAATCGCGAGTCTGGCAAGGCATAGGCCGCAATCCTGTCATACGGCTACTAGTGCTCCACTAATATAAGATTTTCAGTATCGAATCCAATAGCTGGTATCGCTTTACATCACCAATGCTCGCTACCTGGCTCACCCTTAAACGGTCCAACCAACTCGTTGGTTATCCACCCGCCATAAAATTTTCCTGCTTGAGGACGAACTCGTTCGCCGTCCACATAGCATGCAACGCGTCCTGGGTAAAATGAAATGTGGTTGTGAAGCGCTGCGAATTTACGGTGTGGATCACTATAACTCCATGCGACAGCATCGCTTTCTGGCTCAGATGTCAGCGCCCAATACGCCGCCAGGCCCTTCCACTCACATAGTGAACTGCCCGACACTTTTATCAATTGAGACCAATCTATATCATTCGATGCCAGATAAAACGAAGGTGGGCTTGCCGTTTCCAATACGCGATAACCACCGCTAGCCCGTGCGATAACGGTGTCGTTGCAACGGACCTCCACGCCGCGGTGAAATGGCTCAAGTCGCGGTGGCCTGGGGTAATCCCAGACAGATTCCTGGCCTATTGCGGGCCGATCGGCAAAAGGTGGTCGCTTGTCGCCGCGATACTGCCACATAGTTTGTACTAGCCAATCAATACTACGCCAGAAACTCCCAATTAGCTCTCGGTCGTAACGTACCTCAGTACCTCCACAACCTGTTCAGGAGTTTGCGCCCAAGCCATCGCCGCCGCATCGACCTCCTTTAGAGGGTGAATGATATCCTCGGCGTGCAGTGTAATATACGGCTTGCCTAGTGCGGCACAAAAACCAGCATCAAATGCTGCATTCCACTGCTTGTATTTATCACCAAAGCGGATAACAGCTATATCAGATTTTTCTATCAAGGTTTTGGTACGTATCGCATTTACTTTTGAGGATTTGTGATCGCGCCAGTATGACTCTTCATCTTTACCGAGAACGTCGCCAGCGGCGTCACTGGCGTCATGGTCGGTAACCGCCGACGTAAACTCAATGGCTAATCGATGCGCTTCGGCACCGTGCATAATTTGTTGGCGCCAATCGGTATGGATTTCACCGGATAAATACACTGTCCAATTCATAGCTCGCTCTGCTAGAGATCCGCCTGGTTTTTAAGCTAGTTATAGCAAATTTGATAAAAACGTTGCGGGTTTTGTGGGTTGAACTGCATTATAACCCACTATCTGTCATCGCTTCTTCACTGCTCTTGGTGTGCAAGTCAACGTGCTTTTCCATCGTTGATTTCAGTCGCCACATCATCCCAGCGAAACACGCCTTTGGTATCGAGTGTGGCACCCAATCGCTGATAAAATTTAATAGCAGCGTGGTTGTCTTTTTGCACTTCCCACCGGATATGACTAACGCCATGCGTTCTAGAGACGTCGCGCGCTTTGTGCATCAGCGCTTCGCCAACTCTCTGTCCTCTGAATTTCTGCCAGACAAATACGTCATCGATACCCATGTAACGTGAACCAAGCCAAATTGAATAGTTCCATGTGTAGGAGACATAGCCTGCGACTTCACCTGCTACCTCAGCAAGCAATACACCGAACTTGGGCGATTCGCCAAAACCAGAGTTCAATAGCTCGTTTTTATCGGTAACTACATACTGCTTCTGACGGTGATGTGCTGCAATCGCGATGATGAGTTCATAGACGATATCTACGTCATCGCTGGTTGCTTCTCTTATCGTTACCACTTTTAGCTCCGAGTCACCAAACACTATGACAAAACGAATGATCGCCCGTAGGCTAGGTGTAGGAGCTGCGCCCATAGATACGTCACGAACTTGTAGAGCAACTCGTGCATTCCAGATCCTATTAACACACGAAGAAAGAGACTTAACTCGCGGGCACGAACGTTACGCCGCACTGAGCGAAGCTTGTGTTCTGCCACACAAGGTTGTACGTACCGCCATCGCGAGCGTTCAACATACCGTTGCCAGAGGCGGTACACACGCCCGCATTTGGACACCCAATCTGACCGCTGACGGCGTAAGGGACATTGCCCAACGGCACGTCGTTTAGCGCAACCACGCTGGACTCTGGTGTGATGGTCTGTCCTCCGACGTCTATTGTCACCTCCAGCTCACAGTCGAAGTTGTCGCCAAGGTATTGGAGTGTAATGGTACCGGTAGTCCTTTTAGGGTCCGGATGCGGCTGCGGGTTGGGAAGCGGTTGAGGCTCGATCGGATCGCTACTATTAACGGCTATAAGGCCAGCAACAAGCAAGACGAGCCCAAATCCTATCGCGGCCTTCTTGCCAGTAGACATTGCCGTACCGATTGGCTGGGAGGGTTCATCAGGCTCTGGAGAAGGATCGGGTGGTGGTGCCGTGCCTCCCAATACCTCGACTAGCTGACGAAACTCGTGGTCGCTAACATTGCCATCCCATTTCTGCAGTTCGGCGGCCTCGAGGCGACGAAACGCCAACGGCGGACGAACGTCTTCAATCAATACAGGAACGAGGTTGTTGCGGCGCAAAGCTTCTTCAGCCTCCGCCTTAACCCAGTTCGATTCTATCGACCTGGCCGACCAGAGCACTATAGCCCAGGAGGATTCCTCCAGCGCGGTTTCTATGACTTGGTCAAAAGTCTTGCCAGGCGATATAGCGCGGTCCCACCAGACAGACAGCCCGCTCTTTTCCAGCGCTTCAGCTAACTGCTTCGCCTTGTCTATGTCTTGTCGTGAGTAGCTGAGAAATATGTGCGTCATTGCTCAGGTGTCGTGCAAACTTTTGTTATGACTGATATGTTCGCATCAAATGACAACGTCGTGCCACCAGTTTCGTTCACAATGGCGTAAATATCCATTATTGTTCACCAGCGCGCGTCAAGATCATACAACATCCACAATACCGATTGTACAAAGAACGCGCTTCGATACGCGTATTATTTATTCCTATCGGCCGCCATAGAAATAATTTTGCAAAGGTTCAGTTTGCATTGCGTTTGCAGTCGCTATCGTAAAGCAATAGTATTGAGCTTGTGAAATCGTACCCATCATGCAGCTTCAATCGTAAGGGCCAGCGCACGCTCGCTGTGTTGCTATTGCTGATGCTTGCACAGGTTTCAGTCGTCGCGCATGGCCTGGGCCACGATTCACAAGAGCTTTCTACGCCCTGCCAAATTTGTGCTGTGCAGGAGCTCAATTGCGGTCTGACAGGGAACGACTCACCGACCGTTGTTCTTGCCGACTTAACCCATCCACCAAAGAAAGCAAGCGCCGACGCGGCTCATAGCTGCACAATACTTGCTCACAATCCGCGCGCGCCACCTTTTTCCTTTTACAGTTAAACCCCTAAAAACACTCGCACCTTGGGTGATGGACCGCTTTTTATGCGTCCATCGAGAACACTGTAAGAGGATACTTCATGAACATACAAAGCGCGTGCGTCGTATTTGCGGCGTTAGTGTCTTCTGTGTCGGTAAGCGCCGAAGATTCGCAATCACTGCGTGACGAACTGCAAAAACTCAAGTCCGACTACCAACAACGCATTGAACAGTTGGACAAACGCTTGCAGGAAATTGAGGCTACACAGGCTGAAGCGAAGCGAAACGAAGTCAAAGCCAATCAACAAGCGGCTACTAGCAGCCAACGACAAGTCACCGACAATGCCTTCAACCCAGCACTAAGTTTGATTCTGGACGGCAGCTTCGCCAGTTACCAAAACGAACCCGAAGACTATGAGCTGCCAGGCTTTCCGCTAGGTGGCGAAGCAGGCCTGGGCGACGACGGTTTCGCCATCGGCGAGACCGAGCTCGCCATCAGCACCAACATCGACGACAAATTCTACGGCAAGCTAACCGTGGCGATCGCCGAGGAAGATGGTGAAACCGAACTGGAACTGGAAGAGGCTTATTTTCAAACTCTGGGCTTAGGTCATGGCATCACCGTGCGCGGCGGGCGTTTCTTTTCCGCCGTGGGATATTTAAATGAGCAGCATGCTCATGCCTGGGATTTCGCCGATGCCCCGCTAATTTACCGCGGTCTGTTTGGTGATCAGCTCATAGATGACGGCGTGCAATTGCGTTTTATCGCACCTACCGACCTATTCCTCGAACTTGGCGCCGAAGCCCTGCGCGGCAGTCGCTTTCCCGCCGGTGGTGAGCATTCGGGCGCCGGCGCCTGGAGCCTGTTCGCCCATGTAGGCGGCGATATTGGCTACAGCCATAGCTGGCAGTTGGGCCTGAGTCATTGGTCCGCGGATGTTGAAGATCGCGGTGTTGAGGGTGGAGGACTTTCCTTTGATGGCGACAGCGAAATCAACGCACTGGATTTCGTCTACAAATGGGCGCCTAACGGTAATGCCACGCAGCGCAATTTTAAATTCCAGTTCGAGTACTTCGATCGCAATGAAGACGGTGAAGTCACAGTCGAAGATGCCGATCCGGTACAGCTAGCCCGTTTCGATGGCAGTCAACAAGGCTGGTATGCGCAGGCAATTTATCAGTTTGTGCCGCAATGGCGTGCAGGAGTTCGTTATGACAGCCTACAGAACGACAACACGAGCGCATTGCCATCAGATGCTCTTGGCGAGGAGGACTTTGAACCCAAACGTTACAGCACCATGTTGGAATGGGTGCCCAGCGAATTCAGCCGTATTCGATTGCAATACAATCACGATAAATCGTATGCAGAAACCGACAATCAATGGCTGTTGCAGTATACGTTCAGTCTCGGTGCCCATGGCGCGCATGCCTTTTAGAAGCAAGCGATAAAGAGTAGGAACGCATCATGCGGAAAATGACTGCAATACTGTTTGTCCTGGTTTGCTGCGTGGAAAGTCAGGCCACGCTAGCAAAATTAAATGTACTCACATGCGAGCCGGAGTGGGCGGCGCTGGCACGGGAACTCGGCGGTGAGCATCTTAAGGTATTTAGCGCGACCACTGGTGTACAAGACCCACACCGCATTCAGGCGCGCCCAAGCTTGATCGCAAAGGCGCGACGCGCGGATTTACTCATATGTAGTGGCGCGGAACTGGAGATCGGCTGGCTGCCGATTCTGCTGCGCAAAACAGGCAACAACAAAATACAGGTTGGTCAAGCGGGCCACTTTATCGCGGCTGATTTCGTCACAATGCTTGGTGTTCCTACACTAGTCGATCGCAGCGAGGGTGATATCCACGCCACCGGTAATCCGCACATACACACCAATCCGCACAATATTAGCGCCGTTGCACTCGCGTTATTGGCACGATTACAACAATTAGACAGCGCCAACGATGCAGCTTATCAACAACGTTATGCCGATTTTAAGCAGCGCTGGCATGCCGCAATTGCGCGTTGGGAACAACAAGCAGCACCGCTGCGCGATCAGCCTGTTGTCGTGCAACACAGCAGTTGGGAGTATCTGGCTGAATGGCTGGGATTGCGGCAAGTCGTTGCGCTGGAGCCGAAGCCCGGCATACCTCCTAGCGGCGCCCATCTTGCCCGCGTGCTAAAGCAAATGCAGGATTCTCCCGCGGCAATGATATTGTATGCCTCCTATCAGGATGATAAACCGGCTCGGTGGTTGGCTTCGAAAACCGGCATTCCAAAAGTCGGCTTGCCCTATACCGTCGGCGGTATTCCCGGTGTTGACGATTTGTTTGCGTTGTTTGACCAAACAATCGCGCTGCTGGTAGAGGCCATACCATGAACGTTCTCGGCTTGGAAGCAAGCATTCTGCTGCCCGCCTTCGTCGCCGGATTATTGGTAGTGGCGACGCATGTGCCGCTGGGTCAGGAGGTTCTGCGGCGCGGCATTATTTTTATCGACCTCGCCATTGCGCAAATAGCCGGCATGGGTGTGATTGCTGCCCATCGCATGGGCTGGGATCCACACGGTCTCGAGGTGCAAGGCGCCGCGCTTGGCAGTGCCTTGCTCGGCGCTGTCCTGCTAAGCTGGACCGAGCGCCGTTGGCAGAAAACCCAAGAGGCATTGATTGGTGTGGTTTTCGTATTGGCCGCCACAGCCAGTTTGTTGCTACTGGCGAATAACCCGCACGGCGGCGAACACCTGAAAGAACTTATGGTGGGGCAAATATTGTGGGTTGAGTTTGCCGCGTTGAAGTGGGTTGCCGTACTAAGTGCACTGGTTCTGGCACTGTGGTTCGGCATGCGCGATAGGTTGGGCCATATTGGTTTCTATATCCTATTCGCGCTTTCGGTGACAGCGTCGGTGCAGTTGGTAGGAGTGTATCTTGTTTTCGCCACCTTAATCATTCCAGCGCTGGCTTCCTTGCGTTTTCGGTCCAAATCGCGCCTTCTAGCTGGCTATGCACTCGGCATCGCTGGCTACGCGGGCGGCCTGATTGCTTCCGCTCTGCTAGACCTGCCCAGTGGCGCACTCATTGTGTGGAGTCTAGCGTTGTTAAGCATCGTTGTTTGGTTTTTTATGGCTCGTAAAGATATTCCCACCACGGAAAATACAAAGCTATAAAGAAAATAGAGCTGAAAGTCAGTTGATCAAACGCGTCGCAACGCCTCAAGCGTGCGACTACCACCGGGATCACCGGCCGTCGCCGGTACGATACAAACCTCATCGGCGCCGGCGGCACGATACTCTTCGATTTTGGATCGCACCGTTGCTTCATCCCCTATAGCGCCAACAGCGGCTGCAACGCCGGGCGACATAGCCGCCAGAATCTGCTTTGGGTGCGGGCGGCCGCGTGCCAATTCCACTAATTCCTCGAACCCCGCTTCGATAAACATTTCGGCGTAGCCTGGGGCCGCCAGATAACCCACCATCGCGCGCAGCAACTGGACAATAGTTTCTTCGACAGGATCGATAGCCGCGGTTAACCAGACAGCCAACTTCGGCATCGGCCGTTGTGCCTTGGCAGCAGCCAATTCGAGTTCTGTACGCAAACGCGCGACGCTAGCGCTAGTGACCAAATTCAGCAGCATATAGTCTGCCCGACGGGCAGCAACTCTCACCGCCGCCGGGCCAAATGCCGCAACGGCGATATTGGCACCGGGCGCGTCAAGCCGCAAATGATAGCCATTGCTGCGCACCAACTCGCCTTCGTAATTCACTTTTTCGCCATCGAGTAACCCACGCAACACTATTGCTGCTTCGTCCAGGTGTTTGGCCGATCGAACTCTTGGCCGGCCATGCCATGCCTCAACCACCACGGTACTCGACGAGCCAATGGCCAACCGGACCTTACGCCCGGTCAGTGCAGCAACCGACGCCACCCCCATCGCCATGGTCATCGGTGTACGAACCGCAACCGCCAAAGGGCCAATAGTGAGAGAAATTTGTTTCGTTTGTGCCCCTACCGCCGTTGCAAAGGCGAAGGCATCGAAGGTCGCCATCTCGCCAATCCACAGCTGCGGGTAACCCAGCTTGTCTGCCGTGAGCGCAACGTCTACATTCTCAGCAGGGGGGCGGTCCTGCCATAAGGGGGTCACTACACTGAGATTCTCTGTCATAAAACAACCTCTATCGCCTTGCCACATGTGCGTGGCCATATGCTTTGTGATAGTCAATCATTGTCTTTGCCTTCGATCAATCTGCAAACCTTTGCGAAGGCAATCGATTGGATGCTAGTCCTGCAGATTGATTGCCAAGAGCGGCCGTTAAACTGAGCTTAGGCCGCCGGCCATTTCGTTTGTACTATGCGAAACCGGCTGGCGACGAAAGCCAAATCTGCCAGGCAGGCATTGCCGGCTGGGGTGAGGCCGGTGACGTGATAGTCGCTGTAAGCAGCGGCGAAGTTAATCGGCATACCGGTTAGGTTGCAAGCCACCGACGCTCCAGCTAAATGATAGGCGTCTTGAGCCTCGGCCAGAAAATCATCGTTCACCGAGTAGACATGAGAAGTGATTGCACCTTTCGCGCGCACATCTGCGGTCGCCTGCCGCAAAGCGGCCGCAGCGCTATCGCTGCGGATAACGAACGACACCGGGCCGAAACGCTCTTCGCCGTATAAGCCGTGTTCCGCAGCGTCTACCTCTATCACAAGCGGCGTGCCGGTACGTGGATTGTCGAAGTCCGGGTGCACGTACGGAGCAGAATCGCGCAAGATAGCACCATGCTGCTGTCCGGCGTCGCGCATCTTGCAAATCAGTTGTTCGACACCGTCATTGACTAGCGCGCCGCACAAAAATGCCGCCTGTTTGGCGTCGACCAAATGAGCATCCACTGCCGCGACAATTTTGGATTTAACGGAATCGAAGGATACGCGCGCATCGTTAACCAGAAGGCCATCGGCTGGTATAAAAATATTCTGCACGCTGGTGCACATTTGCGCTGAAGCTTGACATAGAGAATGCGCGATGGCTTTGGCCATGCCTTCTAAATTGTCGGTAGACTCGATAACCACCGAGTTGCAACCAGCGGTTTCGGTATACACCAATGCCTGGCGGCAATTTTGTTCAATCCAGCTGCCGAACTGCGGCGAACCGGTAAAATCGATAATCGCTGTAGCGGGGTGTTGCAACAACTCTATGGTGTGGGGTTGTTCCTGCGTATCGGCTACCATGGTAACCAGATTTGGGTCGTAACCCGCATCGACCAATACCTCTCGGAAAATTTTCACACAAAGCGCCACCGGCAAAATCGCGTTTGGATGCGGTTTGAATACCACCGGATTGCCCGTCGCCAGACTGGCCATGGCGGCAGGGTAGCCGTTCCACTGCGGGAATGTTGCACACGTTATGGCTACGCTGATACCACGCGGCATCAAGCGATAACGCTTGTGTAGTTTCGTTTCCTGGGGCCCACCAAAGCCCCGCTGCCACTCCGCGGTGGCGGGTACATCTTGCATGGCCTTCCAAGCGTAGACAAGGGCTTCTAACCCCCTATCTAAAGCGTTAGCCCCACAACCGGCAAATGCCATGATAAAGCTCTGCCCAGCGGTATGCATGGTCGCGTGCGCGTTCACAAACAAGGCCTCTGCCTGACCGCAGCGGTCTAGCATTTCCAGGCACACACCAATGCGGTCCTGCGCATTTGCGTCGCGCCAGGCCGACCATGCCGCTTGCGCTGCGGCCATGGTTTCCTCGACCGTGACCAATGGATACTCTATGCCCAGCGGCTCGCGGGTAAATGGAGAGATTTCCACACCGGTTGTGCCAGCCTGCCCTGGCAATTCCAGTGGAAAGGGTTTGCCCAACAGGTTTCTAAACGATTGCTTGCCTTGCTCCGGCAACTCATTGCCGTGAACACGGCTACTCGGCGATTCCGGGTACGCCGTCCATGAATAACGCTTGGCACAAGCATCTAGTGCTTTTTCCAGTGTGCGACTATGCTTTTCAAACAGGTCAAACATAGGCCTAAGTTATCTCATCAGGTTATGCGGCACCCAACAGCTGTGGAAACCACCGGGTACGAATTGAGGCAACAGCACTCGCGCGACTGGTCCAACACTGAAGTCTTTGGCATCGAAGACTTGCAGCTCACTGCGCTGCTCCGGCACGTTACTCACGAAGCTGACCACGTAGCCGTCGTCCTCCTCACTTGAGCCAATACGCGGCGCAAAAGGTGACTCGCTACCATAGCAACCGCCGCCGAATTTGTGCTGTTGCACCTTGCCGCTTTCGCTATCGTATTTAATCAGCCCATCAAACAGCAACTGATCGGAATCGGCGAAACTCATATGGTAACTGTAACGCGATGGCCTGCCGCTGTAGCGGCTATTAATCATTGGAAATTCGCTGATCAGATCATTTAACGGCTCTTCTCGCGTTTCCCCTGTTCGCAGATCAAAGTGCCAGCGATGATAGGTCGCATCTAATTTCAACCAGGCTTGCAATGTTCCGTAGGGTCCGCGATAGCGTTGCCTGGCTTCCTGGGTTGGGGCCGGCGTTCGCATGCGGCAGGCGTCCATCACGATCTTGTCGCCATCCTCCCAAGCATTGATGACGTGGTAAATATAGGTCGGCTCCGCTTCAAACCAGCGGATGCTATCACCGGCACCGTGACGGCCGATTACACCGAATCGACTGGGTAGCTCGGGATAATATTCTACCTTGTGCACATCACGCTGCAATAAGTTCTCGTTCCAGAACAGCGGTAAGTCCATCAACAGCGTGTAGTTTTCGGTAATTGCGAGAGTATGCGGCAAACGTGGGCCCGGCAAGTCAATTGGTGTATGGTGCACCAGTTTGCCGGTAGCGTTGATCACGCCATAAGTCATATAAGGCGATTTCGCGCCGTAGTCGAAAAACATCATCTCGCCAGTGGTCTCGTCCACCATAGGGTGCGCCGACATCGAACGCACGCCCATGCCGCCCAAATCAATCTTGCCATTGGTTTGCAGCGTCACCGGATTTAGCAGGTAAGCTTCACCGCACTGATAGAAGGTCGAAACCGCCATGCCGTTGTGATACACAACATCGGTGTTAGACGAGTCTTTCAACCAATGGTCTGAACCCCAAGCTTCAGTGAGGCTGCGGTCGGGGCTGTCGATCAACCCCGGCCACACGGCATGCCCTGCTTTGTCCTCTACCTGCAGGCCGGTAGTTTGCACCCAACGATTGCGATATGTCACCTCTCCTTTGTGGAATTCTGCACCGTGCATCATACCGTCGCCGTCGAACCAGTGATGTACTCCACGCGCACTATGCCGGGGGTTGGGACCATTGCGCAAATAAATACCGGTCAGGTCTTTAGGCACCTCACCGATCACCTGTAACCCGGCCACTTCTACCTCGCGTGTCTGCGGTGTAAACATACCCTGTAGATAGGGATTGTCTTTGGCATCTACTGCCGATTCGAGTTCGCTCACTATCTTCATTGCTAAGTCTCCTACAGCACCAAAGTCATCGCACCGCAAACACTACATGACGAGCACGTCTGACGAGTTACTTGTGCTATTAGACTAATGAATTAGTGACGCGATTGCAACGGCTTATTGGCCGATACATATCGCCTTTTGGTGTATTGCGTTACAGTATCGACATGGAAATCGGCAAACTTATCTTAAACAGCTCGGTAGCCGACGCGTTAAACGTATTGGGCGATCGCTGGTCGTTGATGATTGTGCGTGATGTGTTTTTGGGGCGACGCCGCTTCGGTGAATTGCTAGCACATACCGGCACGTCGCGCGGTACATTAAGCAAACGCTTGAAGGCGCTGGTGCATAATGGCGTACTCTATAAAAATCCCTATTGTGCAGCGCCTGCCCGTTTCGAATACCGGCTCACCGATAAGGGTTTTGCTTTGTATAACTTTTCCCTCGCTATCTGGCGCTGGGAGACCACCTGGGGAGGCGCAAACAGTGGGGAACTGCCCGCTAAACTTATGCACAAGCAGTGCAAGCAACAGTTTGAACCAACGCCTCTTTGCCAACATTGTCGCGAACCTGTGTACGTTCGCGATGTTAGTTACAAACCAGGCCCTGGCGCAGGGAGCGCGCCGACGAGCAATGCGGATGTGTTGCGGCGCTCTAAAATCAAATTGGAGCAACATATTGGAAACGACAGTTCACTTTTTCATGTCACGGATTTAATCGGAGACCGCTGGACTCCGTTGGTACTGGCAGCTGCATTTTTTGGCCTGCGTCGCTACGATGACATCCAGAAGGGACTGAACATAGCGACCAATATTCTCGCGGACCGACTGAAGCTGCTGCTGGATGCCGGCGTATTGAACCGTTCTCGATACCAGCAGAACCCGCCACGCTACGAGTATCGTTTGACCGACAAGGGGCGTGATTTGTATGGGGTAACGATTACACTGCAGCAATGGGGGGAGCAGTGGCTACCCAACGCAAGTGGGCCGGCAGTACAGTTTTATCATAGCTGCTCGAAGAAACCCCTGCGGATTGTGATGACTTGTAGTCACTGCGGTAGTGAAGTTAGCGCGCAGGATGTTGTATTCAACTAATGATTACCCGGAATCAGTCCTCCTGACAGATTCCTAGGTACGCTATGCAAAATGTGATTGTGCTTCGCTCTCATTTTCAATGACTTACGCCATTGAAAATAGTGGCACATCCATGTGCCGCATTCAGATTCTTTCTATTAACATTGCGGTACCCGCACCGGCAGCACCACTGGCGGCTACCACACCCAAGCTACGATCACGCCGTTCGAGTTCATCCAACAGTGTACCCGCCATGATGGCGCCAGTAGCACCGAGCGGATGGCCCAGGGCGATTACGCCGCCATTGACGTTGAGTTTTTCATCTGAAATATCAAGTTCTTTCTGACACTTCACCATTGTCGCGGCGAAGGCTTCGTGAATCTCAAACAGGTCGACATCGGCAGCGCTTAAGTTGTTTCGTTCAAGTAGCTTTTTGGTGGCAGCGACACAGCCGGAAAGCACCAGCATGGGATCATCGTTGGCATTAACCGCCGCTCGGATACGAGCACGGGGATTTTTACCCAATATTTGCTGGCAAGACTCATCGCCAATCAATAGTAACGCGGCAGCATCGGCCATGGCGGGAGAGTTACCCGCGGTATGAATGTGGTGTATCTCTCGCAGCTGCGGATAAGCTTGCAATTGCGCCTCGTCAACACCTTTCGCACCAATCGCAGCGAAAGAAGGCTCCATCGCCGCCAGCGACTCCAAAGTGACTTGCGGTCGAATACACTCGTCTGCTGCGACGTTGATAGCCTTAGTGGAATTTTCGATCGGAATAATTGACTTAAACCAACCATTGGCGCGTGCCCTCGCCGCCTTTTGCTGGCTATCCACTGCAATGGCGTCGGCCTGCTCTCGGCTTACATCGTATAAAGATGCGATCAAATCCGCGCCGCTGCCCATCATCAGCAATTGGCAGCGAGCTGCCACCGAGAGATCGATAAACGCTGCTGCCTTGTCAGCCAGCATCGGTACCCGCGACATCATTTCCACGCCGCCCGCCACCGTCATATCATCCTGACCGGCGGCGACCTTTAGTGCAGCGAGGTTGATGGCGTCGAGACCGGAGGAACAGAAGCGGTTAACTGTGATTCCCGAAATCTGACTCGACCAACCCGCCGACAGAGTAGAAGTCTTGGCGATATTCGCGGCTTGCTCACCGTGCTGGGTGACGCAACCGAGAACGACATCACCTACGGCAGCAGGGTCGAGATTGTTGCGTGCTTGCAGTGCGTGGTAGAGCGTATCCAACAAGTCTAGAGGAGATAAATCGTGTAGCCCACCGTCGGGTCGCGCCTTGCCTCTTGGTGTACGGATTGCGTCAAAGATATAGGCATTGCGCATAGCTTATCTGCCAATGACAAGAGACGCGCTGGTAGTCGCGCTGCCACCGACGTTATAGGTCAGCATATTGCGCGCACCGCTAATCTGATAGTCGCCCGCCTGGTTGGTCACCTGTTTGTAGCAGTCCAGCGCCATACGCACACCGGTAGCGCCTACTGGATGCCCCAGTCCTATCAAACCACCGCTGGCGTTGACCGGTAGCTTGCCCTCGCGGCTAATAACGCCCTCCTCCACTGCCTTCCAAGACTCTCCTGCTGCGGTTAACCCCGAGTGGTCCAGGGCCATGTATTCGGTAATGCTAAAGCAGTCGTGCGTTTCCATGCCGTCCACTTCCTCAATACCGGAAATACCCGCACGCTGATAGGCGTCGAGGAAGGCCCGTCGTACATGCGGGTAGATATGCGATTCGGCTGCGCTTTCCGTTAGTTTACGTGCGGCCAGCATCGGCGCCGTGCGGTGCCCCCAACCTTTGATATAAGGGATATCTTCCAGCGCCATACCGCGCTGTTTCGCATATGCTTCCGCCTTGCTTGCACCGGCCAGAAACAGTACGGCGGCACCGTCAGTGATCTGCCCACAATCGTGTTTGCGGATACGACCAATCACAGGCGGATTCGCCTCATCGTCGTTGGCAAAGCTGCTGTCGTTAAACTGCCAGCGTCGTGTTTGGGAATTAGGGTTGTTCTTCGCGTTGGCGAAGTTCAATTCGGAAATCGCGGCAAGATGCTTCGCGTCCATGCCGTAGCGGCGCTCGTACTCATCGGTCAGATCGCTAAACAAACTGGGCCAGACAAACGGCGTATCCTCTGCTTCACGGCCATTCCAACCGGCCGGGCGCAGATTTTCCGCCGCGGCATCTCCCGGGACGTTACGCATTAATTCAATACCTAACACACAAGCTGTGCCGTAACGTTGTGCCTCGATCTCAGCCATTGCGGCTAGAATCGCCATGGAACCCGATGCACAGGCGGCTTCATGGCGGCTGGCTGGCATGCCGGACATTGCAGGATCAACATGGCCAAAGAAGCCACCCATGTGCCCTTGACCAGCGAATAACTCGCCAACAAAATTACCAACGTGGCCGACTTCTATATCCGCCGGGTCGAGAGCACACTGCTGCAAACCCACTTGTAACACTTCGCTGAACATATCGAAGATGTCTAACCCTTCGCGCGCCCAATTGCGTGCGAAGTCGGTCTGTGCGCCGCCAAGTATATACACTCGATTACTATTCATAAGCGTGCCCGTATGTTCTGCTTTGATTAAGTGAGCATTTCTTTTAATTGATTGCGCACGACCTTTCCTAATGGATTACGTGGCAAAGCATCGACGACTTCGATTCTCTCGGGCAGTTTAATGACTGCGACCTGCTCACCTTGCAAATACGCCGTGATATCTTCCAGCGTTACTGTTTCGCCCGGCTTTGGCACCACCACCGCGCAGATGCGTTCTCCCAACACCTCGTCTGCATATCCCGTGACGGCAACTTCGCTGAGCTTGGGATGGCCCGCCAGCAAAGTATCCAGTTCTTCGGGTGAAATCTTCATGCCGCCGCGAACAATAATGTCCTTGCATCGGCCGGTGAAACGATAAAAATGGCTGTCGTCACCAGCACCGGCTATTTCAAACAAGTCGCCGGTGCGAAAATAGCCGTCTTCGGTAAACACTTCCTGATTGGCCTCGGGCGAATTGTAATAACCGTCAAATATCGTTGGTCCCGCAAACTGCAGCTCGCCCGCCGTTCCTGGCTCATCGATCACCGTTCCACTAACTGGATCAACCAGCCGTGTCTGCATACGCTGGGCGGCACGATTTGCCCACTGGAAACGGCTATCACCAAAGCGTGGAAAATACGCCGCACGTTTTTCAGGGTCGGCGACATCGTCACGCCCAGATATTAGGGCAACACCTTCGTTGGAACCAAACACGTTGACGACGTCGATACCAATGTTCTCCTGGTATTCCTTCACCATCCACGGTGACAGTGGCGCGCTGCCAGAAGCGATAACGCGTAGTCGGGACAGGTCAAGTCCTTCGAGAATTTCTTTTTGCTTTAGCAACATCGTTAACATGGCAGGCGCGGCAATGGTGTAAGCTATTTCTTCGTCTTGCAACTGGCCTAGGTAGACATTGAGATCCATAGGATGATGCAGCACGAGTTTGCCCCCGTGTTGCAGCCAGGGAAAGAAAAAACCACCGAAGCTTGCCATATTCACGAGAGGGAACGGATTGAGCATAGCCTCCCCTTCTTTGATTTGCATGCCGTCGCCTGTTGCCAGCCCCTGTGCAAACCAATGGTTATGGCTGCGCGGTACTGCCTTGGGGCTGCCGGTAGTGCCCGATGTCCAGCACAGCGTAAGGATATCGTTGGCAGATATCGATAGATTGTTTGCGTATCGACTACAAGCATCTAGCTGTTCCTCGCTAATATCGCGGGTAGATAACTTAACTACACCTGCCAACTCCTCGCTGCCAAAAGCCGCCAACAAGCATTCGCCCGAAAAAGCTTGCTTCGTATTCTGCAGAAATTCGGCATCTTTTAGCCGCTGCACCGAGATATAGGCTTTGGCTTGGGTCGCCGCGCCAATCTTGCGCAGCTCATGCACACCGTATTGCATGGGCACCGGGCTGATCACCGCACCAAGTTTCGCCAGTGCTAAATACAAGGCGACCAAATCACTAATATTGGGCATTTGCACAACGGCAATATCGCCCTGCCGAATGCCATTGGTGTAGAGCTGGGCAGCCAACTCATCGACCCTCTTGGCAAGCTGCGAGAACGTTAGAGTTTGCGCTGAACCATCGGTGATATCTTCGCGATTTGGAGGGTCGACCAGTGCTACGCGATCCGGGTGCCGCGCGACCAAGCCGGCAAACAACTCAAAGGTAGCGGTCTTACCCCACCAGCCCCTTTCGGTAAATTCCCTTATTTTGCGTGCTGGAGAAGTTTGCATAGTGCGATGTCGAGTGAACCCAAAATTTAGAGAGCATTTGTCACTTGCATTACTGGACTAATATACGCCAGTTTTTTTGGTGGCACAATGCTGCAAGCACACTTATCTAGCGAGAAAGCGTGCTACGCTACGAGTGCGGCAAAATCAGGAATTTTTCGCCGGTGGCCTGCTTTGCATAAACCGATATAGCCTCCATCGACAAAGCCTGCTCTAGTGACACTTCACTAGTGTAGTGGCTGGCGAATGTTGTCTTGATCTCTGCAGCCACTTTTGCCCGTAGTTCCATCGACCTCTCAAGACCCACTTTTTGCAAGAATGGCGTTAGCAGAAATCCACTGATTCCCCAGGCAAATCCAAAGTTTCGACTCAGTATCGTTGGGCTGCGATCCAGACCGCCGTAGATATACAAATGCTTGTACACATCGGAGCCATAACGGTTGTACTCACCCATGCCACGCACCGCTGCCGCTTCCATGCAGGTCAGAATGTGACTGCCCAACTTGCCACCGCCAGTTGCGTCGAAGGCCAGGGTAGCACCGGTTGCAACCAGCGCGTCCGTCAGCTCGTCATAGAAAGTCTCACTACTGGAATTGCAGATGTACTTTGCACCCAAGGCTCTAAGAATCTGTTCCTGCTCAGCTTTGCGGACGATATTGACGAGGTCCACATTTTCGTTCAGGCAAATTCGATTCAGCATTTGTCCGAGATTGGAAGCGGCGGCGGTATGCACTAATGCAGGGTGATTTTCTCTACGCATGGTTTCTACCATAGCCAGCGCCGTTAGCGGATTGACGAAACACGAAGCACCTTCCGCGGCGGTGGTACCCTCGGCAAGTTCCAAGGTCTGAAATACATTGACGCAGCGATACTGGGCATACATTTCACCACCGACGATGCCCACCATTTTCCCCATCAGGGCTTGTGCTGCAGCAGACGAACCTGCGGCGACCACAACACCGCCGGCTTCATTGCCAACAGGTAGAGACTGGCCGACTCGAGCCGAGACCATCTTCATCATTTTTTCTGGAATGTCGGCCGTTACAATCGGTCGCTCGGGGCTACCAGTCACTCTCGCCGTGGTCAAATCTGCGGGACCAAAGAGCAGGGCTAAGTCTGAGGGGTTAAGCGGTGTCGCCTCGATCCGCACGACCACCTCGTCCGGACCAGGCTCCGGTGTAGTCACTTCCACCAGCGACAGTTCCAGAGTGTTATTTTCATTTACCAGCGAGCGAAGCTGTAGTCCTGAAGCGGTCATCTTGGTTCCTTTTTACACATTGTGAAATGTCATATTGGGTGGCGACTATACCGTAGAGTTGCCGCGAGAGCACTCGTTTGCGTTTGGTCCAGCGAGCCTCTGAACAAATATATGGTGTCTCTGGCTTGATCGCTGCTAGTTTTATGCAGTGATTCGCGACAACTTACGGGTCATAATGAGGTCATTCTGCAGGTCCGATCCTAACTTAAACTGGCGTGCGCCTACGGTCTCGAATTCCCAGCGCTCGTAGAATCGGATAGCACGTACATTGCGCTCCCACACACCAAGCCAAATGGCCTGACCCCCTAAAGCTTCCGCCTCTTCCAGACATGCGCGCATGAGTGCCGCTCCGACACCATGGCCAATCGCGGCCTTGGCAGCGTACAGTCGCTCAATCTCAATGCCAATTGGATTACACGCATCGGGATATTGCGTGGCTGCGCTTAGCTTTGCATACCCTACGGGTAGGTGGTCGTCTTCTAAGTAAGCGACTAAAAATGTGTTGCTGGCATCGTCAAATTCCGCCCGCACTCTCTCAATGGAGAACGAGTCACGCAGATAATTTTCAAGATCAGCGGGGTGATTATCGGCTGCAAATGTGTCGCGGAAGGCGCCTGCGGCGAACTCAGCGAGGGTAGCAATATCTTCTGCAGTCGCGTGGCGAATGAAAATTTCTTTGGCCATATAGTTAAGTTTCAAATCGCGACGCGTTTACCAAGGTTTTCAAACAGCAACGTTTCGGTGGTTTGAATTGAATACACCGACGCACTGCTTTGCCCCACAGCATAGCCGAATTGGGATCCTCGCGTAATACAAGCATGTCGTCTGCCAATGCATTCCATTGCTTAGCGGCTTGATGTGCCAAGCTGACTGCCTCACTATCGACAAGATCCGGTCGCAGCTCGCGGGACCACTCGACAAACTCGGTGAAAAGATTGCGAAACATGCCACCGCCAGTGCCAAACTTTAAGATCGCGCTATACATGTAGTCGGCATAATCTGCCGCGTCATCTAAAAGATGCCATTCTTTCATCATATCAGCCAGTAGCGCGATCCCTTGCAGACCACTGGCCATACGACCACGGTTGCCCCCTGGAAAGGAGGCTAGCGCTTGCAACTGCGACGTATCCTCGCCTGTCATGCGGCGTACTGTTTTAGCCAGCGCCAGCTCACACGCCTGCGGCAAGGAGTGGCGTACCTCACCTGAAGAAAATTTTCCCCATAGGTTGTAGGTCGAGATTCCCACAGGGGGATTGCGACTCAGATTCAGCGCTGCCATTGAACAGGTTTGCGTTTCGCATTCTGTTCGGTCGGCCACAAAGACCTGCCCTGAGCTGTCGTCAAATCCTAGCAACACAAAACGATGTGATGGAAAGTGTACTTTGAACTTTCGGTAGTCTAGGTAAAAGATGTCGCCGGATAACATAGTAGGTCGACCTGCCTTCACCTCCTCCTTCACTTCCTCCCATGCCAGCTCGTCGTCGGGTTGCATTATCTCTATGTAATCCAGCCCAAGTGATTTGGCCAGGTCTTGCTCCATGGTGATGCTGCGGCCAAATAACATCAACGATGGTGTCGCCTCGTCAAAGGTAAAACACATGCTGTCCAACCCGGAACCCAAACCAAACACTACGCCCTCGGGCAGATCGAGTTCGCAATAGTGGAATAGCAGGTTGCGCATGGCGCCGCTGCCGCAGTGTTCAGCGGTGAGATTGCGATAGTTATCGATCAAGGTTCGCATGGTTTATTTCCTGGTATGCTCCCTAGATCTTAATAACAATATTTCTGCGATACAAGTACAAGGAAACCAGCCAAAAAAGAAGCACATGCAAAAGTGCAAACAGCAGCGAGGCATCGTGTGGTGAAAGCAACTGCGCCAGCAGCCGGCTACACCAATCATAGGCGCTGACCGTAGCGCCGGCGCCATCGGGAAGAACAATAGTCACGGCCATCAAGCGCGCAAACATCCAGGATAGTGCGTATACAAACAGCGGATTTAGACCGTAAACCTGCAGCGGTTTGGCTAGCCAATTCCAGCGCAACACATCCACCAGCCAGACCAACAACACCAGTAATAGTAGACAGCTTGCCGTAGTGAATAATACGTACGAACCGGTCCAAAGGGATTTATTGATCGGCAACCATTGGTTCCACCCCCAGGCTAGTGCGGCCATCAACAGCCCTGCAAGCACAAAATTACGCAACGCCACAGCGCGCTCCGTGTGCACCAGGTAGTGGGTTGCCAGGTAGCCCAAGACAACACTGATCGACGCTGGCAAGGTGCTTAGCAGTCCCTCCGGGTCAAAGGCGACATCTCCAACATGCCACATATGACTCTCGTCAAGGATGGCAATATCCACTTGGCGAACGATATTTGCCTCGAGACTATAGGGGTCAGCACCACCCAGTGCGGCCAGCAATAGCCAATAGCCGAGCAACACTACGGCACTGATCAGATAAAGCTGGCGGTGACTGCAGCTCAAAACCAGCACGGCCGCAAGCCCGTAGGCTAAACCAATGCGCTGCAGCACGCCCATAATGCGCAACCCGGCAAAGTCTGCCCAAAACCCGAACCAGTTGAGAAACAGGCCGATCAGAAACAACAACAGCATACGCCGACCTATGGAACGCATTGCTTCTGCCGACAGCCGGAATTCATATTTGCGAAAGGCAAACACCATCGCCGAGCCAGTGATAAAAAGAAAGAACGGAAAAATCAGGTCGGTGGGTGTACAGCCATGCCATTCAGAGTGCGCCAGTGGCGCATAGATGTGGTCCCAGGAGCCGGGCGTGTTGACCAGAATCATGGCCGCAATGGCGATGCCACGAAACACATCCAGCGCGACAAAGCGCTGCGGATTGCTCACCCTTCGACGGCTTCCATTGACAGATTCCGCTGGCTGTCAATACGGCCCATGCCGGCAACCACCAACACCATGCTGACAACACAAACCACCAGCAGCGTGCAGCCAATCGTGTATTCCAGACGCAGCAAGTAGCCAATACCAAACATTCCCGCGTAGATTGAACCGGTTCCTAGTAACCAATAGCAAATCGAAGCGCCCAGGTTGCGCTCGGAAGCGAAGCCGGCATTGTGGCCCTTCCAGAAGCCCATGGGACGCGTCTTTTTCGCAAATTCTTTTAGCAGCACCTCGTCAACCGCCGGTGTCAACAGCGTGACGACAAGAGAGGCAAGGCCGGAAGCCAATGAAATCCAGCATATTACATGGATGGGGTGCGAAGCCATAAAACCGGGAAAGATCGACATGGAACCGTCGGCAAAACTACTGTTCTGGCCTATCAGGTAGTTGACCGTGGCGAGGCCAAATCCCACCAGCATGCCGGTAATCTCCGTCCACGCATTGGCTCGCCACCACAGCCAGCGCAGCAGGTGGGGCAAGCCCAGACCCGCCATCATGCCGCCGTACAGCTCCCACATGGAGCCAATGTTATCGATAAACGTCGCCACGTAGACACCCAATATCGCAATAGCAACCGTCGACAAACGACTGACCACTGTCAGCTTTTTATCCGACGCCTGCGGATTGATGAAGCGATAGTAGAAGTCATTGGCAATATACGAGGCGCCCCAGTTGATATGGGTGGAGACAGTAGACATAAAGGCGGCCATGAGTGATGCCAGCGCCAGCCCCATCAAGCCAGCCGGCAGCACGTCGCGCAGCATTGCCGGGTAACCGCGCTCGCGGTCTTCGCGAAACACCTCCGCCATTGTAGCTTGCGTACCGTCAACCGCTGCTTTCGATTCTGTGCGATACAGCAGCGTGTACTCTTTTATTGGACAGGTGTAGCGGTTCTCCATGCAGTCGGTCATCTCCGCCGTACAGTAGGCAGGATTGGTCAGGCACTGGTTAAAATCCTCGGCGACCTGGTTGACCTCGAAGCGCGGGTAGATAATCAGCGCCGCAACGCCGGCAATCGCCCACGGCCAGGAACGGAGGATAAAGTTCGCAAAGGCAAACCACAGCGCGCCGCGTTCGGCTTCTCCACCATCACGTGCGGTGTACAGGCGCTGGGCGATATAGCCGGAACCATCGACCTCGCCGTTATTCCACCAAACAAAGCCAAGCGTCAGCACAAAGGCCGAAAAGGGAATGCCTAACGAACCGAGGGCACCCTGATCAAAAGAAGGGATAAACGATCCCACCTGCTCATGGTCGAGAAACACTTCGCCGGTGGTGCTGGCGGCCTCACTACCTTGCGGGTAAAGCTCGGCCAACTGGCTCCACATCGACTCCAGTCCGCCGACGTGCTGCACCGCGAACCAGGTCAACAGGAAGGACATGGTCATCGCCAGAAAGAACTGCACCAAGTCAGTAATGATCACTGCGCGCAGCCCACCCAGCGCGGAGTAGGTCAGGGTCACAGCAACCAGCAACCAGATAGTGATGGTGTTGTCGAAAGTGTTAAAGATAAAAAATGATGGGTAGATCGCTTCCAGTTTCAAATAAACGGCAGAGCCGAGTAGCGACTGCCAGTCCATAAATGGCTCGGAGATTTTCGCCATACCGGCAAACACCCAGCCAAGAATAATACAGTTAACAAAAGTTGAGTTGATAAACGCTTTTACGGTTCGTAGTATTGTGGCTGGCCTGCCGCCGTAGCGTAATTCGGCGATTTCCGTATCGGTTACCACGCCGGAATTACGCCATTTGCGGGCAAAGAACACCGTCATCGCCACCGTGGCAATGACCTTGCCCCACCAAAACCAGTTGCCGGCGATACCGTACTGGGCAATCCACCCGGTGATAGCCAGCGGCGTGTCCGAAGCGAAAGTGGTTGCGACGATGGAAGTGCCGAGTAACCACCAACGCATTTTTCTGCCGGCGGCGAAAAAACCTTCAACCCCGCCCTCACTTGCCTGATCTTTGACGAAGAAACCAACGCCCAGTGAAAACGCCAGTAATAGCCCGATGATCGACCAGTCAAGCGCTGTCAATACCGATGTTGCGTCCATATATCCCCTCTATCCTTGTAATCAGTGGACGATTATTTCGTCAAAGAACATCGTTGTTGGTTGCATGGTTTCGTGTTCCGCGGACCAGCTTTCGCCGCCATTCTCGGCGACGATGCGCAGTCGGTTAACCACCTGCGGGTCAAAAGCAAGTCCCAGCCGGTTGCCACTGCTTCGAACCTGCTCTGCGGACAGGCTGCCCAGCTGTTGCCAAGCCTTGTCGGTACCGGCACCGAAGACTGCAAAACTAATGGGTCTGTCGAGGCGCCGGTGCCCGGACGCATCGACACCCAAAGTCACCTCACTCACCTCGGTAGCTTCGGGAAACTTGATCACCGCATCTAAATCGCTGCCTTTAAGCGCTACCCAAACGGGGTAACGAAAAGTTCTGTCGCTACCAATTATCCCGTTTACGATGGTGTGCTCGGCGAGATCATTCCACTGCGGGTCTGTGGCATTAGTAAACTCCACCTCCATTCCCAGCGCTTTGTGTGCATCGACCGTAAGCCTGGTGTCGCCGAACCAGCTGTCGCGATCCTTCAAGTAGGTTCTGGCACGAACAGTGGCTTTACCATGCACAGAGAATGGACCAATGTAGCGGCGCGCGGAATCGTCGGGCAGCGAACCATCCAGCGTGTAGTAAACCTCGCCACGCTCTACCTCCACACTCACTTCGAAACCGCCGTCACTACTACGAACGGCACTGACCTCCGGCTTGTAGTGGCTGTCGGAGACGCGGTAGCCCAGATCCTCAAGAAAGGGAATGTAGGTCTCTATGCGCCTAACAAAATCATCCAGTGAGCGCCCCTCCGGCGGCGACCATAATACTTCCGCCAGCGCAGTCATTCGAGGTAAAACCATACGTTCCACTGACTCTCCGTCGGTAATATATTCAGTCCACACGTTAGCCTGTGCACCGAGAATATGTTGTCGTTGAGTCGCGTCAATACCCTCGGGAATCGGTTCATATGCGTACACATCGCGCAACCGCGTCAGACCGTGGATCGCTGGCGGCTCATCCAACGAGCTGGATTGGTAGAAATCAAAGTACAGGGAATCGTAGGGTGTCATAATCACATGCTGACCCAGTGACGACGCATGCAGGCCCCCTGCTATACCTCGCCAGGACATCACCGTGGCAGGTGTGCTGATGTCGCCTTCCAGGATTTCATCCCAACCGATAATTGTTTTCCCATGGCCTTTAACCAGCTTCGCGGCCCTATCAACAAAATAACCGTGCAGGCTGCGCACATCCTCAATTCCTTCGCGTACCATCAATTTTTGGCAGTCACTACACTGACGCCAATGATCAACTTCCACTTCATCACCGCCGATGTGAATGTACGGGCCGGGAAATAGCGCGGCGACCTCACGGAAAACATCATCGAGAAAGGCAAAAGTGTGTTCCGCTGGGCAAAGCACGTGCTTGAAAACACCAAAGTGGGTCTTCACTTTGGTCCGCGGACCACAACCCAGCTCTGGATAAGCGGCGATGATGGCCGAAGCATGACCCGGCACGTCGATCTCCGGGACAATCGTGACATGGCGTAGCGTTGCGTAGTCGACAATCTCGCGAACTTCGTCCTGGCTGTAGTACCCACCGTGCACTTTGCCATCCAGCTTGGCACCTGCAGCCTTGGTATGTCCGACAACCGTTCCTTCTCTGATCGCTCCCACATCGGTGAGGCGAGGGTATTTTTCAATTTGGATACGCCAACCCTGGTCATCGGTGAGATGCCAGTGAAAGTAGTTCATTTTGTGTAGCGCAATCAGATCGATGTATTTTTTGATAAATTCAATGTCAAAAAAATGCCGACTGACATCCAGATGCATACCGCGATATGGAAGACGAGGCGAATCTTCTATGTCAATCAGCGGTAACTCAAGCGCCTCAGCCTGAGCGGATTGCTGATGAATAATCTGCCGCAAGGTTTGAACGGCATAAAAAGCGCCCTGCACCCCACCGCTAACAACAGTGATACCCTTATCGTGAACGCTTAATCGATATGTATCGGCAGCCAAGATCGTGTCCACAGTGAATACAACTGCGGGAGCGGTCGCCTCTACTGCGAGTTTTACGCCCGCGCTGGCAAAAGCGTCCGCTAGCTGGGTCACGGAAAAATGAAAGTCGGCAGCAGTATTCGGTATCACAATACCGGCATCGAGTAGCAAGGAACCGGTTTTTCGTTGCAGCTGTTTGGGTTTGGGTACCAGGCTTAGCGCCATTGTTGTTCCGTCGTGTTTGCTTTCATGCGGTAGTTCATGTTCACAGGCCAACAATAATGTCACTACCGTGAGACCAGCAATTCTTGCAGAACAACCTGCAAAGCCCACGATCGACTCAAGCGACCGCTTCTTTCTTATTTACCAGCCGGTAAACCTGATTCAGTGACAATAGCTGACCGTAGATTACCGAAAGGAATCCACGCCGGCGCAGATCTCCAAACTTTGCATCATCCAACTCGTTGAGTCTTTTTTCATTAATAATATAAAATCCTTTGAGGCTGACGTCTTCACCGCTGGCGATGTCTATGTTGACCTCTTGAGCTACCAGCAACTCCCAGTCAATCATCAGCTTGATAAAAGCGTTAGTGACCTCAGCCTGCGTCGCATACTTAACCAGTGCATCGGAGCGCGCTTTCAGAAAGTCGGTCTGTGCGCCACTCTCATCAAATAACGGCTCTCCCTGATCCCCCGATACTAAACTGCTGGATTGGTCTATGCAGACCACGAATTGCTCGCTTGATTTTCCGGGGGCAGCCAACGATAAGGGGTAGTTGCGTATTAGCAAAGGAATATAGTTGCCGTTCCACCTTTCTTTTTGGGCGTATAAGTTTTCCTTGGGTTTAAGGCCGCAGAGGACGACAATGTGAAACTGGCCGGTCTGGCTATCTTTCACGAAAACTACTGGAAATTCCGTCGCCGCGATGGCAACTTCGTGCACTGTCAGAGGAATCAATTGCTCCTCGGCTACATGAGGGAAATTTACGGCGCTGCGGATTTTTAGGTCCTTGTGCGTCTCTTTATCCAGGGGTACGATTTTTTTTGACATCATATAACTCAAATAATTGGGCTGTTCGCCGTTTTAAAGAGCATGAAACCCATGCTCGTAAACCTGATTCAGCAAATCTCGGTGGATGGGAAGTTGCTGTTTCTGCACCGCCGCTTTTGCCATCTGCACCTGTTCGAACTTGGTCATGGCCTCCTGCTGTCGATTAAAGCAGTGCCTCTTCGCCTCGTAATCGACTTCAAACCCCATGCCGAAAAGCACATATTGGTAACTCTCCTGTACAAAGGGTTCAAAGACACTGTCAAAATCATAACGACTAGGCGGCCGCATCTTCCATTGCTCAAGAAGCTGAAGAAGCGACTCGGACGCGCTGTCTTCTTCCCTGCTAGCTAACCAGTAAGGTGAGTCATCACGTCGCGACAACATATAGTGCAGCTTGAGAAAGTCGATACTCTTCTGCCAACGAAAATGAAATGATTCATTAAAATCGCGTTCGACCAGTGCCATTTCTTCTCGAGTACTTGGAAACAGCTCACAGAGCATATTTCCCGCAGCCTCGACCAGGAAAATCGCTGCTGCCTCTAACGGTTCGATAAAAGCAGCGGACAGACCGACCGCCACACAGTTCTTGTGAAAGTATTTACTGCGATAACCGACATTCATCTTGATGGTTCGAGCCGGCAGCTCGTCATTGGCGGCATAACTTCTTAGCAGTTCTTCGGCGCGCTGGTCAGAGCTATACTCGCTGCTATACACGTAACCCAAGCCACGCCTGTGACGCAGACCGATATCCCAAATCCAACCAGATTCTTGCGCGGTTGACTGGGTGAACGGACGCACGTTCTCATTTTCCTCCAAATACGGCACCTGCATGACCACAGCCGTATCATTGAGCAAGGTGTTGTTGATGTTGGTAAAATCGACACCCAATGCATCTCCCAGAAGCATGGAGCGGAAGCCGGTACAGTCGACAAAAAAATCCGCCTCGATAGTGCCCGCTTCACGGCTAGTTACTGAGGCGATATAGCCATGTTCATCGAGATTTATCTCTTCGACGTGAGCCGCAATAAACTCGACGCCGAGATTTTTCACGGCGTACTGTTTGAGGAATTCTCCAAATTTTCCTGCATTCAGGTGATAGGCATAACTCTGCACCCCCTGATAGGCTGGCGTGGTAATTTTCTTTGGCGCCAATCCTCGATCACAGAGTTCACCCTGGGTGCCTACCGCCTCGGCGTAGCTACGCCCCGCCCCAGCGCAGCCCAGCGTCCAGTAAGGGGCGAGGTTGAAATCGAAGGGGTCAAACACGGAGCTAAACAGGTGGTAGTACGCATTGTCTGTGCCTGCGGCAGGCGTCGCTCCCCAATTGACAAAGCGCGTACCCTGTTTGAAGGTGGCATCGCACTCGCGCATGAACTCCCCCTCATCAATGCCGAGGCTTTGCAAAGTAGCACGCATGGTTGGCCAAGTGCCTTCACCGACGCCGATAATCGGCACATCCGGCGACTCCACAAGGGTGACCTTCACGGGGCCGCCGGCGGCACAATCAAGAGACTTGGCCAGCTTGGCGGCGGTCAACCAACCGGCCGTGCCCCCTCCGACGACCAAAACGCGTTTTACAACGGGCATGGATCTCTCCAGATTAACGCTGCGCCGGAACGGTCAGACCTTCGAAAAGCCATAACTACCCACCTTCTCAACCAATTCCCGTTGTCGCGGCAGTTCTTGCGCCAGCAGCTCGGCACCCCTCGCGATCTCGGCAAAGGCTTTTTTGGCCTGCTTGCCGTCCGTATACGCCGTTTGTTTGCGGCTGATATCGGTTTCAAATCCCATGCCATATAGTACGAATAGGTAGCTGTCCAGAACGAAGGGTTCATAGGCGTAGTCGAAGTCGTATTTACTCGGCACATGTGTCTTCCAGTGCTCCAGCCGCTCTTTTAAGGTGTCGGGAACGGAGGAAAAATCGGAATTGAGAATCCAGTAATCGCTGTCGCGACGTTGCGATATACAGTAGTGCAACTTGATGAAATCCACGGTTTTATCCCAGCGTAAGCGAAACATCGAATTGTATTTTTTCTCGACAAGCGGCAATTCATGCCTTGACCTGGGGAACTGGTCGGCCAGCATGGTCGCCGCCGCGTCGACCAGGAAAATCGCCGAGGCCTCCAGAGGTTCGACAAAAGCCGCCGACATACCGATAACCACACAGTTTTTGTGCCAAAACTTTTCTCGGTAGCCAACCCTAAAAGGGATTTTCCTGACCTCCACATCCGCAGCCATGTTGCCGGCATAGTTGCGCAGCGTCGTCTCGGCAGCCTCGTCAGACACATGGGCGCTGGAATAGACATAACCCACGCCCCGCCGGTGTTGCAAACCGATATCCCACGTCCAGCCGGCATCATGAGCGGTGGCAATGGTATGGGTGGCTATGGCACTGGCCTCACTCTCGTAGGGTACCTGCATGGCCAGCGCTGTGTCGTTGAACAGGATATGGGAAATACTCTTCCAATCAACCCCCAGCGCTCCTCCCAATAGCAGCGCGCGGGAGCCGGTGCAATCGATAAAGAAGTCACCTTCGATGGTCCCGCTACGGTCCGTTTGTAGCGTGGTGATGTATCCCTCTTCGTCAGTGACGACTTGCTCGACATTGGCCTGAACATGGTTTACGCCTAGGTTTTGCATGGCGTGTTTGGTGAGAAATTTGGAGAATTTATTGGCGTTGAGATGGTAGGAGTAATTCTGTACCGCACTGTATTCCGGCGTGGTTATTTTTTTCGGCGCCACGCCCAGTTGGCAAAGGCGACTCTGTGTAGCCACCGCCATGTCGTAGGGATTCGATTCGCCGGCATGACCGAGAAGCCAATACGGCGCTAAATTAAAATCATAGGCCGAATGGAACACCGCACTCAGCGGATGATAATAGCTTTCACCTTTACCGCTGCTTGGTGTCACACGCCAGTTGGCGAATTCAGAACCCTGCTTGAGCGTGGCATCGCATTCGCGCAGAAACTCGGTTTCACTAATGCCCAGCTGCTGCAAGGTGCCTCTGAGTGTGGGCCAGGTGCCCTCGCCGACGCCGATAATCGGTATATCCGGCGATTCCACCACAGTGACCTTCACACCGCCTTGCGCCGTACCAAGTTGCCGCGCCAGTATCGAAGCCGACAGCCAGCCTGCGGTACCACCACCAACAACTACGACATGATCGATAGCATGCATGACTTACCCCCGCAATGAATTACATTCACTATATGATCGCCGAGAAAAAAAAGGAAGGCCGAAGCCTTCCTTTTCATACGACAACCGTGGGAGAGATTTAG
>JBPCXM010000658.1:0-14851 GCA_051008535.1 Pseudomonadales bacterium
GCCAGCAGTGCGACGAAATGCTCAGAACCATGAAACAACGCCAGGGCACAGCACGCAAGGTACAAAAGCTGATGCTGGAGCACAGCGGCAACTTTCCGCGCATTAACGACGCCGCACAACAATTGCATATGAGCGAGCGCACATTGCGGCGCAAATTAGCGGCTGAAAACACTTCATTTCAAGAGGTATTAAACGATGTGCGTTATCGCATCGCCAGCGAGTATCTGCAATCCACGATGTTGTCGGTTGCCGACATAGCCGATTTGTTAGGTTTCGCCGACCCTTCAAACTTTCGCCGGGCCTTCATGCAATGGAGTGGACTATCGCCGGCTGCTTATCGCAGTCAAACAGCAGCCGATAGCGCCTAAGCAACAAGCTTTATTGAGCTTCGATATACTCAACCACTTCGAGGTTAAAACCTGAAATCGCATTGTAGCGAATGGGCGAGCTCAGCAAGCGCATTTTACTCACGCCAACATCGCGTAGTATTTGTGAACCCGTGCCCACCACGCGATACACATCCATGCCTGCCTCGCTGGGAGGTTTTAGTACCTGCGGTATCTCCGGGAAGGCATCGATTTGAGCCTGTAAATCGGCGGCGGAATCATGCTGCCCAACCACCACCAATACGCCCGTACCTTCCTGTTCGATTCGCTTTAGCGATTCCGCAATCGACCAGCTTTTTTTGTACTGCGGGCGCTGCGCTCCGAAGATATCGCGCAGCGTATTAATCGGTTGCACGCGGACCAGAATAGGCTGGGTCGCACTGATTTCACCTTTCACCAGCGCCATATGGGTGTCTTTGTAAATATTATCCCGGTAGGTGATCAGCGTGAATTCGCCGTGTTCGGTGACCAACTGTTTTTCCGAGAGCTTCTCGATAGTGTGTTCGTTCACCGCCCGATATTCGATCAGGTCGGCAATGGTACCAATTTTGAGATCGTGTTTGTTGGCAAATTCTTCGAGTTGGTCGCGTTTCGCCATAGTGCCATCTTCGTTCATGATCTCAACGATCATGGAGGCCGGTTCATAGCCAGCCATGCGTGCCAGATCGCAGCCCGCCTCGGTGTGACCGGCACGAGTTAGCACACCGCCCGGCTGCGCAATAATGGGGAAGACATGCCCAGGAGTCACAATGTCTTGCGCTTGTGCGTGCTTTGCTACGGCTGCGCGTACGGTTTTTGCCCTGTCGGCGGCCGAAATGCCGGTACTAACACCTTCGGCCGCTTCGATTGATACGGTGAAATTGGTTTCATGTTGTGAATTATTGTCGCGCACCATCTGCGAAATATTAAGCTGTCGTGCGCGTTCTTCGGTAATGGTGAGACACACCAACCCGCAGGCGTGGCGCGCAAAAAAATTGACGTGCTCCGGCGTGACGACGTCGGCGGCGATAATTAAATCGCCCTCGTTCTCACGGCTTTCGTCATCCATCAGAATGACCATTTTGCCGTGCCGAATATCGTCTATGATTTCTTCTATGTTATTCAGTGGCATCAGAGTTCTCGACTACGCATAAGGCTGTATTTTACCCGATTAAAGGGGTGAGCGCTTGAGCACGGTGTTTATCTGGGCTATGTATGGCGCTTCATTAACCTTCAAGACCGGACTGAACAGAGTGAAAATTTTCGGGACACACCGTGACAAATCGGCAGGATAGCCGATTTGCACAGCCGAAGGCTGCCCATTAGGGCGAGCCACACGGATGTGGCGAGTGCATACGTCCGTGTAGGCTCTATCCCTGGCATCCATGCCAGGGAAGGTCCCGAAAATTCTCCCTCTATTCAATCCTACGTGCCCACGAGAAGTCTTAAGTAAGCGTTATTGATTTAGGCAATAATTTTAGTGTCGCGTAGCTCCGCGACTTGGTCGCTCAGCCCCAGTTCGCGCAAAATCTCATCACTATGTTGGCCAATAGTGGGTGCGGGCGCACCAGCTTGCGCCGGAGTTTTTTCAAATTCCGGCGCTGGTCGTGGTTGCTGAATACGACCGGCTACCGGGTGTAGTGACTCAACGAAGGTATTATTGGCCTTGATTTGCGGGTGCTCGGGTAGTTCTTCTAACGCCATCACTTTGGCGCACGGCACATCTTCGGCATCCATCAATGCCAGTGCTTCATCGGCGTCCATGTTGCGCGCCGCGGCCCAAACCTGTTGCATGAGTTCTTTGACGTAGTCGGTATTGACCATACGGTCCATTGCGGTTGCTACGCGCGGATCGTTGGCGTCGACGCCAAACGCGCGGCACAGTCCAAAAAACTCTGCATCCGCCGCCGGCGCCGCAGCGCCCCAGCCATTGCGAAATTGGATCAGTTTATTGCCCTTGGCGACTTGAGGGCCGGCAATAGCACCGTCTTCGAGAAATGTTGCCATACCGGAGGCGTCCATCCACAAAAAGGCGATGACGCTGTCTACCATAGACAGGCGCACGTGCTGCCCGCCGTGACCACGTTCGCGCGCAAATAGCGCTGCGGTTATCGCCTGGGCGGCGTTCATGGAGGTGAGTTTGTCGGCGATGGCTTGGTAGTTCTGCACCGGTTCACCGGTGTCGACGTCGGCTTGCGTGTGGGCGACACCACTGAAGCATTGGATAACGTTGTCGTATGCACGTTTATGTGCATACGGGCCGGTATGCCCATAGCCGTAGACCGAGCAGTAAATCAGGTTTGGGTTGTTAGACGACAGGTCTGCATAGGAAATACCGAGGCGTTCCACCACGCCTACCCGAAAATTATGGATGACGACATCGGCATCCTCGGCCAGGCTTTTTAAAATTTCTATACCGCGTTCTTCCTTGAGGTTAAGCGCCATACCACGTTTGCCACGATTCGACATTTGAAACATAGCGCCCATGCCGTTGCGGCTGGCGCCGATGTAGCGTGCAATATCGCCGAATCCCGGCGACTCGACTTTGATAACGTCGGCGCCTTGGTCGGCCAACATGGCAACCGCGAACGGCGCCGCGATGGCGGTGGAAAGATCGATTATTTTAATACCGCGTAACGGGCCAGTGGGAGTCGACATGTTTGCATCCAGGTGGCAAGAAAGACTGACCAATTCTTCAACCTGCATGCCGCGCTGTCAAATGACAAAAACAACAGGCAACACTTTATTTATCTCCTGCTTCGCGTATGGTGAGCGGCCGCGTTGGTTTTGATTCGTGTTGTTCAAAAATCATCCCAACAAGGACTGTGACTTCAACTATGGCAAGTACGAATATGTTAGCAACACTAAAGCGTGACTGGTTTTCAAACGTCTCTGGCGACTTGCTAGCAGGCACCGTTGTTGCACTGGCGCTGGTTCCGGAAGCTATTGCCTTTTCAATTATCGCCGGCGTTGACCCCAAGGTGGGTTTGTACGCGTCGTTTTGTATTGCGGTTGTTACGGCGTTTGCGGGTGGCCGCCCCGGCATGATCTCGGCAGCGACCGGCGCGATGGCGCTGTTAATGGTGACCCTGGTGAGAGACTACGGTTTGCAGTATTTGCTGGCAGCTACCCTGCTGACCGGCGTCTTTCAAATAATGGCTGGCTTCCTCCAGCTGGGTAGTCTGATGCGCTTTGTGTCTCGCTCGGTGGTTACAGGCTTCGTCAATGCGTTGGCAATACTGATTTTCCTGGCGCAACTGCCAGAACTGACTGGCGTGAGTTGGCATGTTTATGCCATGACGGCCGCAGGCCTTGGGATTATTTATCTGTTTCCTCTTGTGCCCGTGATTGGCAAGGCGTTGCCATCCCCATTGATCTGTATTCTGGTCTTGACCGCAGTAGCGATAACCTTCGGAATAGATATTCGCACCGTAGCTGACATTGGCGAACTGCCCGATACTCTGCCGGTATTTCTGTGGCCAGAAGTGCCGCTGACGCTCGAAACGCTAACCATTATTTTCCCCTATGCTGCGGCCTTAGCCGCCGTTGGTTTACTGGAGTCGATGATGACAGCCACCATCGTAGACGACTTGACGGATACCAGCAGCGACAAGAACCGTGAATGCAAGGGGCAGGGATTGGCTAATATCGGCGCGGGTTTAATGGGAGGTATGGCGGGTTGCGCCATGATAGGTCAGTCCGTCATCAATGTTAAATCAGGCGGGCGAGGGCGCTTGTCGGCCTTGTTTGCGGGCACATTCCTGCTGATTATGGTCGTGTTTCTCGATGAGGGCTTAAAGCAGATACCGATGGCGGCCTTGGTGGCCGTAATGATCATGGTGTCTATCGGCACATTTTCATGGGACTCGCTACTCAATCTCAGAGTTCACCCCCCGTCTTCCAATATCGTAATGATCTCTACTGTGACCGTTGTCGTATTCACCCATAACCTGGCGTTAGGTGTATTGGTCGGCGTGTTATTGGCGGCAATGTTCTTTGCCAACAAGATTGGCCGCTTTATGATCGTCAAATCGCATATTGATGACGGCAGTGACACACGAGTCTATCGCGTGGTGGGGCAGGTGTTTTTCGCTTCCTCCGAACAATTTGTTAATGCCTTTGATTTTAAGGAGGTGGTAGAGCGTGTCACTATAGACGTGTCGGAGGCGCATTTTTGGGACATCACTTCGGTGTCGGCATTCGATAAAGTCGTAATCAAGTTTCGCCGCGAAGGGGCAGAGGTGGAGGTCATTGGCATGAACGAAGCCAGCGCCACCATCGTCGACCGCTTCGGCGTGCAGGGAAAGCCGGAAGAAGTCGAGAAGTTGATGGCGGGGCACTGATCGGCGACAGTAATTGTTGAGATACTTAGAGGAATAGGAATGAAAAATATTGTTGCCTGCATAGACGGTTCAAGTATTGCCACTGCCGTGTGTGACGCCGGTGCATGGGCCAGCCAGCGACTGGAAGCACCGCTGCAATTGATGCATGTATTAGACAAAGCGGAATTTGAGGTTAATCGGGATCTGTCTGGAAACCTCGGCCTCGATGGGCGCGAACACTTGCTCGAAGAGCTGACAGCATTGGACGAACAACGCGGAAAACTAGCGTTGGAGCATGGTAAGCACATGCTGGAAGAGGCCGAGAAGCGTGCTCTCGAAGACGGCGCGGTCAATGTCAGCCGTCAGCAGCGCCACGGCAGCCTGGTGGAAACCTTGCAGGAATTTGAGGCTCAAACCCGAATGGTAGTGATAGGGCGGCTTGGCGAAGGGCATGAGAATCTGGTACATGCTATCGGCTCACACCTGGAAAGCGTTATTCGAACCGTACATGGGCCTATTCTGGTTGCGGTCAACGGCTTTACTGCCCCCTCTAATTTTATGCTTGCCTACGATGCCAGCGACACCGCGGAAAAAGCGCTTGAGCGTATAGCAGCCAGCCAACTACTTAAAGAGCTACCATGTCATTTGGTCATGGTGTGCCGCGAATCTGGTATAAGAAGACAACAGATGCAACAAGCCAGTGCAAAACTAGCAGCAGCGGGTTTTGATGTGGTTCAGCACATGGAAGAAGGTGAGGTGCAACAAGTGCTAAACGACTATCAAAAAGATAAGAACATTGAACTGCTCGTCATGGGCGCTTATGGCCACTCCAGAATTCGGCAGTTTTTTGTTGGCAGTAACACGACCAAAATGCTCAGTAGTAGCGATATCTCACTCTTGTTTCTCAGGTGAGTAATACAACGCATGGCCGCTTGATTGCAACAACAGCTATAATTGTTCGTCCTACGAACACTACACAGTATCCGCTTTTGCAATGGATTTGATTACCGCCGCTATCCCTGCATTTTTTATTTTTATCGCGCTTGAGTTGTCCTATGGTCTAGCGAAGGGTAACAATACCTATCGATTAAACGACAGCATTAACAGCTTGAGCATGGGTACGCTCAGCACGCTGGCTAAACTCGTGTTTTTCGACGTCAGTATCGTCCTTTTCAATTGGTTGGCACAGCAAGCACAGCTATGGCAATGGTCGCAGAATTGGGCAACGTGGGCGTTCGGTTTTGTCGCGTATGATTTTTTTTACTATTGGTTTCATCGCATCAGCCACGAGCGCAATATTTTCTGGGCTTCGCACGTTGCTCATCATCAGAGTGAAGATTTTAATTTAACCACCGCCTTGCGACAAACGGGCACCGGTTTTATTTGTAGCTGGGTATTTTTTGTTCCGCTATTTGTTGCCGGCTTTCCACCGCAAATGTTTTATACGATTGCCGCCGTCAATTTACTCTATCAATTCTGGGTGCACACCGAGCATATACGCAAACTGGGTTGGTACGAATGGATTTTTGTCACGCCATCAAACCATCGTGTGCATCACGCGCGTAATCCCGTCTATATCGACAAAAACTATGGCGGCGTATTTTGCCTGTGGGATCGCATGTTCGGCACGTTTCAGCCCGAGTTGGATTTCCAAAAATGCGAATACGGCATTAGCAAAACACTAGATAGCTGGAATCCGCTATGGGCCAACTTGCATGTGTATTACACCATGCTCAAGACTTCCTGGCAGAGTCGGTATTGGCCCGACAAGTTCAAGGTCTGGTTTATGTCGCCGGCCTGGCAGCCGCATGACGGCGAGACTCCGGTCTACAAAGAACTGGGCGCAGCCAAGTATGACCCTCTGGTACCGCGCCTTTGGCAGGCTTACGCTGCCGCGCAATTTGTCGTGCTTATGATTTTAAACTCCTATATCGCATTCGCTGCTGCTGGAATGAGCGCTGTGCTGTTGTGGCTGGGTTTTGGTTATTGCCTGCTTAGCCTGGTTGCAACCGGCTTTATACTCGAATACCGCAGCGCGGGTTTGTATCTTGACTTGCTGCGCTTGCTAGCTGTGTGCATTGCATTTTTTCTGGCACCGTTGCAATTGGCGCCGCTTCTTATGCTGGCAATTTTGTGCTACGTTTTCGCTTCACTCGCCTGGAACCTGCGCTTGCTGCGCGCATTCGTCTGGCAACCGCAGCAGATTGGAGATACATGATGGGCTTGTTTGCGAACAAATCGAGCATGCCGGCTGCTGAGCAAGCCTTGCCCGGTCGCGACACGGCGATGCCAGTGCCGGCTAAACACTTCGTTAACGGCAACCCGCTGCAAGGTCCGTTTCCAGAACAAATGCAACAGGTAGTATTCGGTATGGGCTGCTTCTGGGGAGCGGAAAAGCGGTTTTGGGAAGTGGAGGGCGTGTATACCACGGCCGTCGGCTATGCAGCCGGCTTTACCCCCAACCCAACATACAAAGAGGTTTGCAGCGGTCAGACCGGGCATAACGAAGTGGTGCTTGTAGTGTTTGACCCGGCGCTCTGCAGTTATGCAAGCTTGCTCAAAGTTTTTTGGGAGAGTCACGACCCGACTCAGGGAATGCGCCAGGGCAATGATGCCGGTACGCAATATCGTAGCGGGATTTATACTTACTCAGCAGAACAGCAAACGCTGGCCGAGCAATCGCGCGTGGATTTCCAGCAGCAACTGAATGCCGCCGGTTACCCTGAAATCACAACAGAAATTGTCATTGCGCCCACTTTTTACTATGCCGAAGATTATCATCAGCAATACCTGGCGAAAAATCCGGGGGGTTACTGTGGCTTGGGCGGCACGGGTGTGTGTTTGCAAGGTGTTGACGTTACCGCCTAATTTCTGTGGTTTGGTCTACCAATATTAGTCTGGAACTAAGGCGCGGCTAACACGAGACTTCAGTTGCGGCAGTAGATCCTGTTCAAACCAGGGATTCTTCTTTAGCCAGATATTATTCCTGGGGCTGGGATGTGGCAACGGCAGCACATGCGACTCATAATCCCGCCACGCCTTGACTGTATCTGTCAGCGTACGCTTATTATCTTCCCGCAAATGCCAGACTTGTGCGTACTGGCCGATCACCAGTGTCAAACTAATCTTTGGCATCGCGTCTAGCAGTTGTTGGCGCCATTCCTCCGCACATTCAGGCCTAGGGGGAAGATCACCTGACTTGCCCGTCCCGGGATAGCAAAATCCCATCGGCAAAATCGCCACTTTTTTAGCGTTGTAAAAGGTTGCTGCGTCAACTCCCATCCAGCTTCGCAGCCGTTCACCGCTAGCATCGTCGAACGGAACACCTGATTCGTGCACCTTTTTACCCGGCGCCTGGCCAGCTATCAGAATACGCGCGCTGCGGCCAAACTGAAAAACGGGCCTGGGACCCAGCGGCAGATGCGTCGCGCATATTTGACACTCACGCACATCATTCTGTAGTTGCTTTAATGGAATCCGTGATTTCTTAATAGTCATCTAATCTGCACGATAAAACGCAAGCTCAAAGCGTTATCATACGCTTTCTATTGGAGAATACATTTCTGGTCATGCCTGAGTATCCCGATATCACGGTCTATATCGAAGCACTTGAACAACGCGTGCTGCAGCAGCCACTCACAAATGTGCGCTTGAACAGTCATTTTCTGTTGCGCACGGCCAAGCCTTCACTCAGCGCCGCCGAGGGTCAGCGGGTTCAGTCGTTGCGGCGCATCGGCAAGCGTATTGCTATCGGTTTTGAAAACGAATTATGGCTGGTGTTTCACTTAATGATTGCCGGTCGTCTCCATTGGAAAAGTGTGGGAGCTAGGCCACCGGGAAAAAGTGCGTTGATCGTGCTGGAATTTCCTACTGGGACATTATTCCTTACAGAGGCGGGTACTAAAAAGCGTGCATCGCTGCATGTCGTGCAGGGCGGCGATGCCCTGCAAAGCCTTGACCCAGGTGGCCTCGAAGTCTTGCAATGCGATCTGAATGCTTTTACCGTGGCGCTCACGGCGACTAATCACACCTTGCGCCGTGCTCTCACCGACCCGCATATTTTTAGCGGTATTGGCAACGCCTACTCTGACGAAATATTACATCGTGCGCGATTGTCGCCAATAGCAATGACACAAAAGCTGGATAACAACGAAATTCAAGGCCTTTTTCAGGCAGTGCAGGCTACGTTGCTCGAGTGGACCGAACGTTTGCGTGTAGGAAGAGGCGAGTACTTCCCCGAGAAAGTGACTGCGTTCAGAGAGGAGATGGCGGTGCATGGTCGCTATGGAAAACCATGCCCGCAATGCGACACAAAGGTACAGCGCATTCGTTATGCGAGCAACGAAACGAATTACTGTCCGCGCTGCCAGACCGGCGGAAAACTGCTGGCAGACCGTGCCTTATCACGTTTATTGAAAAAAGACTGGCCGCGCACGATTGAAGCAATGGAACTGCGGCGGGGCGGCAAATAGTCCTTCCACCTCTCAGAATTAAGTATCTGTCCCCAAAATTAAGTGATTTAATACGGCTATGCGAACATTGATGAATTTTTCGTTTTTTTTACTGTTAAACGTCTTTGTAGCAGGCACGGTTGTCGCCCAGCCTGAAAAAAATGATGCAATAGCGAAAAATATTGTTATCTACGGCGCTTCTGGAAACTTTGGCTCGGTGTTCGTTGAAGAAGGACTGTCTCGCGGTCATAAAATTGTGGGTGTGTCGAGGAATCCGGAAAAACTCAAGGTTCAACATGAAAAATTTTCCGCAGTGGCAGGTGACGTGACTGAATATGATTCTGTTCTCGCCACTATTACCGATGCGGATGTGGTGATTGTATCCGTGCGTGGTGTCGATAAGTCGAAAAAACCAGAGAATACAACTCAGGTAAAGGCGGCGGAAAACATGATCGCCGCCAGTCGAGCGTTGGGTGACGCGGCGCCGCGAATCATACAGGTGGGTGGAGGCGCCACCTTGTATGTGGGTGATGTACAGTTATTTCATAAGCTTCCTCTGCCGATTCGCCTATTCATTCGCAAGGGAACAGAGGGCTATGCCATCATGCGGGGCCATTATTTTGCGCTGGAAAGCTATCGGCAGGTGGACGATATTAAGTGGACCGTGGCAACGCCGGCACCCGGCACCTCGCCGAGGAAACGTGGCGAGCGCACCGGCCAGTTTCGACTTGGCACCGATAATATTCTGGTGGAGCCTACCGGTTTTTCCCCGTCGCCGTCGCTGGGGCGTTTTGGTAAGCTATCGGTGGCGGATTTGGCTGTCGCTATCTTCAATGAAGTGGAGCAGGCTCAGTTTATCAACAAGCGTTTTACCGCTGCCTATTGATGGGTAGTCCCGTTCGTGAGTGGCGCGGCGAATGTCTGATGCTCCACTCTAAAAGGCCAGAACAAAATAAGGAATAATGTTAGTGTCCGTAGCATCGCAAACTAAACTACTTAAGTATTCCTCGCTTGTGTTCGTGCTTGCGATGTTGGGCGCGTGCAACCGTCCACCATCTCAACAAGCCGCGAATAACATTCCACCGGCAGTCTCGGTCGCCGCCGTGGCGGAGCGCGATGTCAATAGCGTATACGAGCAGATTGGCCGTACCGAAGCGGTGCGGCGGGTTGAGATACGCGCACGCATCAAGGGCGTACTCAAGGCCTTACAATTTATGGAAGGCACCGAGGTCAAGAAGGGAGATCTGCTGTTTGAGATTGAGCCGGAGCAGTATGAGGCTGACCTGGCGGTTGCCACGGCTTCTGTCGCCAACGCCCAGGCGGCGCATCGCAAAGCTGCGCATTATCTAAAACGCTTGAAGAGTATGCGCAGCACCGCCGTGTCGGCGCTGGATATGGAAAACGCTAACAGCGATGAATTGCAAACCGCGGCGGAATTGGCGCAGGCCAAGGCGCAATGGCAATTGGCTAAGCTCGATCTTGACTATACGCAGATTCGCGCGCCTATCTCGGGCCGCATCGGCAAAGCTAATGTTACAGAAGGCAATTTGATTACCACAGAGAACGATGTGCTAGCTACAATCGTTCAGCTCGACCCAATGTACGTCACCTGGTCGATAAGCGAGCGCATTTTTAGCTTGATCATGCAGGAACATATTAAGCAAAAGCAACCCTTGGATGTACCGCGAGGCGTTATTCCGACGATTCGCTTGTCGAATGATGTCGTTTATGCACACCAGGGCGAGCCGGTATTTATCGATAATGAAATCAATACGCGTACCGGCAGTATTGCCACTCGGGCACGGTTTCCGAATCCCGACAAGGAACTGGTGCCGGGCCAGTTTGTGACCATACTGGTTCGTATCGAGAAACCGCAACGTAAGAAGCTGGTTCCTCAATCAGCCGTGCAGCAGGACCAGGCCGGTTATTTTGTCTTGATCGTAGATGACAACAAGCAGGTATCGCAGCGCCGCGTTAAGGTCGGTTCACGTTTTGGTACAGAGTGGGCAATAAACGAGGGTTTGCAACGAGGTGAACTGGTGATCTATCAAGGCGTGGAGAAGGTAAGACCGGGCGTCGAGGTTAGTCCGACGCTGATGCAGGAGGAAGCACCCTCCGAGTCAACTGAACAAAAAGGAAACTGACCGCAATGTTTAGTCTGTTCTTCATCGAGCGGCCGCGGTTCGCGTTTGTGATTTCCATTCTTATTACGCTGGCAGGGTTGATCGCGATACAATCTCTACCGGTCGCACAATACCCTGAGATTACGCCGCCACAGGTCACAGTCAGTGCGAGCTATCCCGGTGCCAGTGCGGACGTGGTTGAGTCGACCATCGCCAGCGTCGTCGAGGCCGAGATTAATGGCGTCGAGGGTATGAGCTATATGTCCTCGTCCAGCAGCCAAAGCAGCTACTCGCTGACCATAACGTTTGAGTTGGGCACCGACGCCGAGCTCGCGGCTGTCGACGTGCAAAATCGTATTGCCCTGGCAACGCCACAGTTGCCGCAAGTCGTGGTTGACCAAGGCGTTTCGGTCGCCAAACAGTCTTCGAATATGTTGCTGGTGTATGGCCTGTCGTCGCCAAACCAGACTTACGATGAATTGTTTTTATCGAATTATGCGAGCATTAATATCGTTGACAACCTGGCGCGCGTCGCCGGTGTAGGCAAGGTCTCGTCTTTTGGTGCCGGCGACTATGGTATGCGCATCTGGTTAGACCCGCAACGTCTCGCCAATCTCGGTTTGACCAGTGACGATGTGAGCACGGCGATTCGCGAGCAGAATATTCAGGCGGCTGCGGGCCAGGTGGGCCAACCGCCGGCGGCGGCCGAGCAACAGTTTCAATACACAGTCACCGCGAAGGGGCGACTGCAAGATGTTGAGGAGTTCGAGAATATCGTACTGCGTGCTGAAGCCGACGGTGCAATCTTGCGATTGGGTGATGTCGCACGCATCGAGTTAGGCTCGCAATCGTATGCCACCGCCGCTCGCTTAAATGGCAAACCCACCGCCATGTTCGCCGTGTACCAGCTGCCGGACGCAAACGCGTTGGAGGTAGCCGCCGGCGTCGCGGCGGAACTTGAACGCCTGGCCGAACGCTTTCCCGACGATATGGCGTACACCCTCGTAAAAGACGGTACCAGTTTTATAGAGGCGTCACTGCAAGAACTGGTTGTCACACTGTTTATTGCGTTAGCACTGGTGATACTAGTGGTATATGTTTTCCTACAGGATTGGCGCGCCACGCTGATTCCCGCGCTAGCAATACCTGTGTCGCTAATCGGCACATTCGCCGTTTTTAGCGCGCTGGGTTTTTCCATTAATACGATTACCCTTTTCGGCCTGATTTTGGCAATTGGTCTGGTGGTAGACGATGCCATCGTGGTGATCGAAAACACCCAACGCCATATCGAAGACGGCCTGCAGCCTAAAGAAGCCACGCGCGCGGCCATGCAGGAGGTGGTAGCGCCCATTATCGCCACCACATTGGTGTTGCTCGCAGTGTTTGTGCCGGTAGCCTTAACACCGGGAATAGCGGGACGGCTATATCAGCAGTTCGCGCTGACTATCGCCGTTGCCGTGGCTATTTCTTCGCTAAATGCGCTGACGTTGAGCCCAGCCCTGTGTGCTACTTTGCTGCGTTCATCTGCTAGCGGCGAACGCGCTGCTCCCTTTCGTTGGTTTAATAGTGCATTCGAACGCATCGGCAACGCTTATGTTGGCGCAGCTACCGTTATGGTTCGCCGGCTGTCGCTGACGTTTGTGCTGTTCTTGTTCTTCGCTGCGGCCGCGTTGGGCTTGTTCAGCATCGTGCCGGGAGGGTTTTTACCCGAAGAAGACCAAGGCGTGGTGTTTATTAATTTCCAATTGCCGAACGGTGCTTCGCTAGGGCGCACTGATCGCATCGTTACGCATGCTGAGCAAACGATCGCGGAATTGCCCGGCGTTGCCGATATTATATCGGTACGTGGTTTTTCCTTGCTGGGTGGCAGTGGCGCCAATGCGGCCATGGCAATTGTTGCCCTGCAACCGTGGGACCAACGCAGTAACCGGCAGACTTCGGCTCAGGCGATAGTAGGCCGCCTATGGCGCGAATTGGGTACGATACCCGGTGCCACGATTATCGCGTTCACACCGCCAGCGATCTCTGGCCTGGGCAGCACCGGTGGATTTGAAATGATGGTGCAGGACCGAAGTGGATCAACGCCGCAGGAGTTGGCTGCGGCGAGCAGGGCGTTGATCTATGCGGCGAATCAGCATCCACAGATCGACAAGGCGTATACCACCTTTTCGGCGGACGTGCCGCAGGTCTATCTGGATATCGACCGCGAAACTGCGCAAACCCTAGGTGTAAGCGTGAGCAGCATTTTCAGCACATTGCAGGCTAATCTGGGTTCAAGCATCGTTAACGATTTCAACAAGTATGGGCGCAACTACAAAGTGATGCTGCAGGCAGACACTGCGTTTCGTGATAATCCGGATGATATTGGTGCGCTGTTCGTGCGCAGCGCTGAAGGCGATATGGTGCCCCTCTCAGCATTGTCATCGGTTTCTTCCGCATTGGGACCGGAGTTGTTAACGCGTTATAACATGTTCCGCTCCGCTAAAGTGAATGGCTCGGGCACGCCCGGGGTTAGTTCCGGCGCGGCTCTTGCGGCAATGGAAGCAACCGCGCTCGAGACGCTGCCGGCTGGCATGAGCTACGAGTGGTCCAGCGCATCGCTGCAAGAAAAGGAAGCTAGCAGTATCGGTTTGATTCTAGCGTTGTCTCTGGTCGTGGTGTTTCTTTTTCTGGTCGCGCAATACGAAAGTTGGATACTGCCGCTTGCGGTGTTGCTGGTTGTGCCGGTCGCTATTGTCGGCGCGCTGGCAACGGGTATGTTGCGCGGTCTGGGTATGGATTTATACGTACAAATAGGACTTATTCTATTGGCCGGGCTGGCGACTAAGCAGGCCATATTGATCGTAGAATTCGCCAAAGACAGGCGTGAGAAAACCGGTCGGCCCATCGCGGAAGTAGCAGCCGAGGCGGCACGGTTACGGTTTCGAGCCGTCATCATGACCGCTTTCTCTTTTATACTCGGAATAATGCCCTTGCTGGTAGCAACTGGAGCCGGCGCAGGCGCGCGGATCTCATTGGGAACGGTGGTCTTCGGCGGAATGCTTGCGACTGCAACAATCGGCACGCTGATGGTGCCTGGCTTCTATGCGCTGTTTCAAAATCTCGATGAGCGCTTACGCGGCAAAGACAAATCGTTATTTGTGCGGCAAATACCAGATAGCCGCGAACCGGGCTGAACAGTTTTTCTATTGTTCTTTTTTGAGTTCAACCAATAGCTTTTCGATACCAGCTTGTGTTTTGCTCAACGCGCTGGACCTTGTTCTTGTGCCTTTTTTCGGTGTTTGTGTCGTTTTCGCTGCATTATTTATCATCGCGCTTAAAAACGTAACATGCTCAATAACGGATTGAAACTCCCTGGCGCTGGCGCTGCGTGTTTTGGCATTCGAATAGTGCTTCGCAATATCGATTGCATGTTCGTGCAAGTCTTCGTTGATCAGGTGGATTACCAGGCGGCAATCGGCGTTACCAATGAGGTTCCAAAAACTAGGGTCTTCTCTGTCTCGTTCGTCGGCTTGCGCTTCGAGATCGCCTAGCGTTTTCAATTCGCCAGCATTGGGCTTTGTTTGCGCAACGCGATCGAACATGTGTAA
>JBPCXM010000659.1:0-4702 GCA_051008535.1 Pseudomonadales bacterium
GCTGTAGACGCTGAGCACAAACTGATCGTAGCCCACGAGGTCACCAACGCGCCGATCGACAGGCACCAGCTGGCTGCCATGTCGAAGCGTGCCCAAAAAGCGGTAAAAAGTGAAGCGCTGACCGTACTTGCCGACCGGGGTTACTACAAGGGTGAAGAGATACGGGAGTGCTATCTGGCGGGCATCAAGGCGCTCGTACCCAAGTCATTTACCTCGAATAGCAAAGCGGCGGGACTGTTTGATAAAGAAGACTTTATCTACGACGCTCGGGCGGACCAGTACCACTGCCCCGCAGGTGAGACATTACCTCGGCGTTACAGCTCTGTTGAGAACGGCCTGACGATTCACACCTATTATGCTTCGGTGCTGGCTTGCCGGGACTGCAAGCTGAGGGACAAGTGCACCAAGAGCAAGGAACGTCGGGTACGACGCTGGGAGCATGAGGGGTTGTTGGATGCCATGGCCGAAGAATTGCGTCAGACGCCGGATGCGATGCCGATGCGAGCCCGCACGGTGGAGCATCCGTTTGGGACGATAAAGACCTGGATGGGGTCACAGCATTTCCTGATGAAGCAGCTTAAAAACGTACGCACGGAGATGAGTCTGCACGTCCTTGCCTACAACCTGAAACGAATGATCAGCATCAAGGGCGTCATACCATTGATGGAGGCGATGAGGGCCTGAGGGGCAGGTCACCCCCCTTTTTTTGACTACCAGGGCGGCAATTTGAGCCGCGACACATCGATCAAACAAGTCAGCGGCAGTTATCCGACGCCGGTATCGAGTTGCCATACCGCCACAGAGCCGTTCTGGCGTGCAATAGCGAGCGCTTTTTTAGAAAAATCGAGAACAACCCGGTTTTCACACGACCTCGGCCACGAGCGGTCATTCGATCTTTGGAACAACACTAGTCGAACACCGATTTGACTAATCCTGAGTTTCATAGGTGTAACCGAGCACCTGTACAACTTCGTCCGGGTCGATTGAGCGATACAGCTCATTGGCCGCCTCGTTATTCACTTCAGCGCCAAGCCAGACTTCTACACATTCGGCCTCTTCCGCAACCTCGATCAACTTTTTCATGATTGCCTGTCCGGCACCCTTACGGCGCCGATTCGCACATACATCGACCTCGTCAACGTAGAGCCAGCATTCCTTAGCATACGGTTTGACCTCCAATCTCGAAGACGCAATACCCATTAGGCTCCTAACCCCTTCTACTACGTCATGACACGCTATAAAAACGGTGCCCTCGTGATCGAGATAGTCCAAAAGCGCTTCGGCATCATACTCGGACATCTCATTCGCATCGTCCCACGACGCCAAATTGATCTCGTCGACAAGCTGCCGGAGGTCGTGTTCTTTGGTTATGACTTCGACAGCTATCATTCCACTACCACTCTGACGCTAATAGGGAGGGCTAGCAAATTATGCACACTAATGGCTCCTTAGGGTCGATCGCGTCGATTTTAGCGGCCGAGTATCCACCGACAGCAATGTGATCCTACACCCGGGTTGAAAGAAGATTCTTGTAAAAATGCCGCATGGCTGTGGATAGTTCGTTTTTTTGTGTCGCTAGGCGACAGGATAAATAGTGGTAAAACATAGGGTTATGCAGTGGGCGTTGTGGTGAGCGCCGTGTGGTCGCTTAGTATCCATTCGACCGCAGCGAAAGTGATACCGGTTAGAACGTGAGCAACAAGTTCTAGGCTTTCCGCATCGCGAGGCAGGACCGAGTGCTGTTCCCATTTAACCCCCTATATATCAATCACTTTGCGAATAGCGAACTCGCCGCTCACCTATCAAGTAGACCTCTTACCGATATGCTACCAGCGTTAGTTGTCCACAAGCATGCGGCATTTTTACAAGAATGTTCTCCCTACCTGTAAAGAAGTCTGCTTGATACGACGCGCCAACAATACATCCGGTATCACGGGTGTCTGCAATTATTCAAAGCCCTACGTACTGAAAGACGGCACAGTCAGAGAAAAGTGGTACTGGGAAGCGAACTGGCCCGATGACCAGGGTAACAGCGTGAGCGTGAGCTTCTCGGTCAAAGAGTATGGCGAAGCGGTGGCAAGACAAATGGCGATTCGCGCGAGAGAGAAAGCCCTGCAAGGTGTTGTCGGTCATTTCTGGGCCTCCGAACGCGGCGTCGTTGCATCGCCTAGCAAAACACGCCCTCGAAAACCGAACGCCAGGTTGTCCGCACGTAAAGTGGCGTAGCGGGATGATCGATCGGCCCGATGCGTTGTTCGCGGAACCTGTGCACCGTGACGTCGGCGCGTCCAGATACGTCTTGTCGAGCGCATCAACAATCCGATGGGTGCTCATCATCGACAGAATAGCGGTCACGCACACGTTATTGAATGCCGGTGCATAGATTTCAATCGTACACCGAGGGTTCGGATGCTGTGCCTCAATCCACCGGGTGGCTGATGGCATCCTTGAGGTCACCCGGGAAGGGCTGTTTCCGTACCGAAGCGACTCAAAACCCAAAACCACGCATTGAAAAACAATAGTCCGCTGAGCGCACCGCTGTTTTCTATACTCACACCATCACACGATCCATTTGTCGTCGAGCCCTGCCGTTCTGCGGCATGCCTCAAATTTGATACGCCTGATCTGCCACCCCCTCTCAAAAATAAACGCTTGACGACCGTGACACCGACACCAAAGATCAGCCCGCGCTGACACATGCACTGGCGGAGTTGTCTCTGGCTATTGGATGGACGCAGCACTGGGGGCCGTTTCGATCAAACGATGGCGACTTGGCTAACACGGGAAATAGTTCACAGGGGAGAGAATGAATGGGTTTTGTCTTTGACGCGACGCACTACGTGCCGGCCGGCCAGGAGCGATCGCTGGGAAAGTTTGATAGCAAGACGCGTGTGCAACTGATTGTGCTACGGGGCGCTTATCCCGAGCTGAAAGACTGGGGGGATTTGGCGATTTCAATGGCATGGGGCGATTACTCGAAAGCGGTGCTGCTCACTTCCTGGAGCGATAAGTCTCTTGATGTGCGCGATGAAAATTTCCTGAATTTTCTGTGCTGGCAGCAAACCCGTATCCCATTTGGATGGGGTGATGCGACCAAAGAGCTCGCAAAGGCGAACGAATGGCGTAAAGGTTGACGTTTAAAAACGAGTCGTCGAGTGGTGTCCTGGTTCAGCGACAGTTTACTCTCATGATGGCACGGCAATCGGCCGCAATAAGCTGGCGTGGCACTGCCACGTTAACTGCCCGAAGTTGATAGAATAGCCTGAGATTGATGCCGAGGAGCGGGCCGGCAGCATTCCTATCCGCCATCGCCATGTGTGGCGGCGGAACCGGAATTACTAAGAAGTTGTTAATACATCAGGAGAGTGAATAAAAATGCTAAATCTAACTGCCGATCAACTGCTTACGACTACGCGAAGCGTACGAAAAAGATTGGATTTTGATCAATCCGTAGACAGGGCCATTATTCAAGAGTGTCTGGAAATTGCCTTTCAGGCGCCCAATGGGTCGAACATGAATACATGGAGGTGGCTGGTCGTCGATGACCCAGAGCTCATCAAAAAAATCAGCGAGCTCTATAACCAAGGGACTGAAGACTTCATTGCCACTATGGGTGATGCGGTAGGCGACAACTATGCGGGCGCGAGCATTCCTGGTTTTTCGGGCATCAACGAGTCTGTGGATTACTTGCGACAGAATATGCATCGCGCCCCGGCAATACTTATTCCATTGATGTTTGGAAGAGTAGAAAACAGCGGGGTATTTTGGCAGGCCAGCTCTTACGGCTCTATCTTACAAGCGACGTGGAGTTTTTTCCTGGCATTGCGAGAGCGTGGTTTGGGCAGTGCATGGACAACAGCCCATTTGTGGCGAGAAAAGGAAATAGCCGACTTGCTGGGCATCCCCTTCGATCAATATACCCAGGTGGGCCTTTTTCCTATTGCACACACCATCGGTCACGACTTCAAAAAAGCGTATCGAAAATCATTTGATGAAGTAGCCAATTGGAATCAATTTGAATAATTTCTTCCTATAGGCTTTAGGAGATCAGTGACTAACTATTCTGTCTTAGAGGACAAACAACATGCCAAGATATACCGAAGTAGAGCAACGAAATATCGACACAGTTAATTCAATGTTTGATGGCAGCTTTGGAACTGCGGAAGCCATATTTTCCGACGACGCTGTATGGTGGAACGGCTTGCCGAAAATGCCGGGGCTGGAAGGTGAGACCGAACACAAAGGGATAGAGACAATAAAATCTATACTCTATGGGGCGGGTGAAGACAAATCAGGTAAAGGTGTAGATTCCTATGACCTGAGCACCAATAGCTTTACTGACATTGTTATCCTCGCCGATAACGACTACGTTGTAAGGCAGCACACCCAGCACAGCAAAACACTCGGCGGCAAAAACTATAAAAACGTTTACTGTTTTGTCTTTAGGTTCAATGATGACGGAAAGATTCAGTATTTAACTGAGCACTGGAATACCTGGTATGCCAATAAGGTGCTTATGGAAAACTGGGACATTGAAGCAGCACATCCTACTGGTTAGCATGAGTTGATCACTACGAGTTGAGGCAATTGGGTTTTCGGCTCTTATTCCAGAGCATCACTTCGTCCGGGTCATCGCAACCACCGATGTTGCCCTCAGAAGCTAAGCCAAAATCCCGGCCATAGATATGAAAGCTGTAGTGCT
>JBPCXM010000660.1:0-3823 GCA_051008535.1 Pseudomonadales bacterium
CCGTCGTCGCGTTTAAAAAAGCGCTCGCTGCGAGTGTAAATAATGTTTGCTGGCGATCCGTTGCCGTTGGATTGTTGCGAAGAAGTTTGCCCTGCCATTTTACCGCTACCGCCTCTTTCGAGGAAAATTTAAACGTTAACCGCTACCTATTTAAAGAATAGAATAGATCATATTTAAATCCAGTGAGGCGATACTATTTGGTGTTTTGCTGTGAATATTTCGACATAGCCAAAACGTTGGAAGAGTATTATTTTTATAACTGAAGCTGCCTAGGCTGTTTTCATGTTCGCTAGTAACGTTCACGAACACGATATCGCCCGAATGAAATAAGGATCGGTAGTTGGGTTGGCTTTTTTAGAAGGGCATGAACTATTGCTTATGATTTCACACCGATATACCGCGCCCTTGGCCTAATCAACCGCGGCTCTTGGATAAACTCCGCATAGTGCGCGATATAGCCATACACGCGCGCCATCGCAAATACGCCGGTAAAAAAATGCGTGGGAATACCCAACGCGTGAAACACAGCACCCTTATAAAATTCCACATTTGCCCAAATTTGTTTGCCACTTTTAGCGAAGTATTGCTGACAGCTATCTTCCACTGCTACTAGTGTTTTGAAAAGTTGTTTGCTGTCAGGGTCTTTACACAAGTCTGCTGCCATCGGCTTTAAAATCGCTGCGCGCGGATCGAGAGCTTTGTATTCGCGGTGGCCCATGCCCATGATTTTAGTTTTTGCTTGCATGCAATGCGCCACGTAGGTGCTCGCATTCTCCGCTCCACCAATGGCTTGCGCCATCTCCAGTGCGGCTTGGTCGGCGCCGCCATGCAAGGAGCCGAACAGCGTACCTATCGATGCGGATAACACCGATTGAATCGGCGCATTGGTACTGGCGCAAACGCGACCCGCGAAGGTACTGGCGTTATAGCTGTGCTCCATTTGCAATACTTGCGTCGCGTTCAGTGTTTGCACCGCCAGTTCATCCGGCGCATTGCCGTGCAACTGCCACAGAAAGTTTTCGTTCGGATTCAGCTGGCCTATTCCGGCTAGCGGCTTTAAGCCTTTTTGTAAGCGCAGCCAAGCGGCTAGCAGCGAGGGCAGTTTGGCGGCTATGGCCAATCCTCGGTGAATCGCGCTGGAATTGTCCGGCGGGTCCAACGGCGCGAGTTCTTGATATTGCAGGGTCGGTACAACGGCTTGCAGCATCAGCATAGGATGCAAGTCCTTGTCGAGGTTTTGCAGTAGTTGAAGTTCGGCTGCCGTGAGCCGGCTATGCGCCAGCGTAAATTCTGCAAACTGCTGTGCTTGCTCGGCGTCGGGCCAGTCGCCGAACAACAACAGCCAGGCGACTTCCAGTACCGGGCGGTCGATTAAAGTCGCAATATCGTGGCTACGGTAAGTAAGCGCTCCGCGATCGCCATCGACATGCGATACCAGGGTTTCGCCGACAACGACGCCTTCGAGGCTGGGACTGAATACGGGGGTGGTGGCAATGCTTGTCATGGTTGTGCTCCTCACGAAACTTAAAGCCACACTAATGGCTTCAGTGAAATTAGTAAAATTAATTGTTATAATAATAATATTAGATAAACTAATTTATAGAATAGACCATGCGTTTCGAAATGAGCGAGCTGCAGGCCCTGCGGGCGGTAATAGAGGAGGGTGGTTTTAACAACGCCGCCGCACGTTTGCATATCACGCAATCGGCTGTAAGCCAAGCGATTGCAGGTTTGGAAAACAAGTTGGGATCGGTGTTGATCGAACGTGGCAAGCGACCTGCGCTGACCGCAACCGGCAAGCGCTTGTTCGATTATGCCTGCGAAACGTTGCGCGGCGAACAGCAGGCACTGCAAGATATTCAAGCGTTGCAACAAGGTCGCACCGCGCCACTGTCACTGGCTATGAACAGTCTTGTGAACAGCCACTATGCGCCACGACTTATGGCGGGTTACTGCAAACAATACCCGACGACGACATTGCAGGTGCAGGAACTACCCAGCCGGCGCATCATCAGCGCCGTTGCCAGCGCGGCGGTTGAACTCGGCTTTGGACCTTTTCAAACGCATATGCCGGCGTTTGAGACTCTGGCATTGTTTAAGGAACGACGTCATCTGGTGATTGGCCAACAGCACCCGCTAGCCTCCGCCGTACTCAGAGGCGATCACACGGCGCTGCAGCATACACCCATGATAGCTTCCTACCTGGACGAGCCCGACGATCGCCCGGGAATGACCCGTATTCGCGACTTTTTTGCCGAGGTCTGGCAGGTCAGCAGCCTAGGGTTGCGCATTAGTATGATCGATGCCGGTCTGGGCGTTGCGTTTATGAGCGACAAGCTACTGCAAAGCCATCCCGCTTGCGCCAATTTCTCCCTGATAGAGAACCTGCCTTTTTCCAGCCTGGAGCGGGACGTGGGAATTTACTTCCAGGAAAAACGCCGGCTTTCTGACAGTGCGCAGGACTTCATCGGGATTTGCACGGATTTTTGGCGTACAGCATAAGCGTTTGTGTAGCCCACGTAGCTCTAATAGTTAATAGAGGAATACTGTCTATACTTTAAAAATCAACTAGCAATTTACACAAGAGAACGGGCTACGCCAGTGTTTGCATGGACCAATAAACTGCGCAGCGAAAAGCTTGGGCTGACGATGATCGGCGGCTCGTTGCTGGTTGTTGCCGTGATGGTGGCGCTGCTGGCGCATTATCAGCAATCCGCAGATTTACAGCGTATCCGCGCGCAGGGATTGAGTCTGGCGCAATTGGTATCTGAAGTGCCGTTTGAGCAACTGCTTGCCGAGCAGTCACAAAATACCTTGAACATCGTCTATCAAAGCCAGCCTAAATCTGAGTTGGCGTACGCGGCGGTGATGAACACCGAGGGCATGCCGCTAGCTCAGATTACCGCGCCCGGCATCGTGATACCGCAGGTCAGCGGCGGGGGTAAACCTGGCACCTGGATTGGTGAGCGCTTAGCGACCCTGAGCAACGGCGCAGAAATTATCGAATACTATGCACCGATCCTGTCAGCGGGCGATCTTAAAGGCTTTATTCGCATCGCTTACTTTTGCCCGAGTTTTACCGTTAATGTGGGCCAGCTGCCTCTAGTGGCCTCGCTCGCCTTGCCGGTTTTTCTGTTAACCCCCTTATTCTATTTCCTGTTGCGCAGAGAAATTCGCCCCCTACGGCAGACTCACCAGCAAGTCGTGCAACAGATAAGCAGTGATGACACAAGCCCTCTTAAGCTGACGATGGGCGATGAGCTCTCCGAATTCGCTGCAAACTTTAACGACTTTTTTAACATGGCGACCGGTAAAATCGAGCAGCTTGAGAACGAACGCTCATCGATGGTGGCCTCGAGCAAAATTCTCGATTACAAATTCAATAAATTTGAAGCGATGTTGGAGGCGATTCCCGACGCGCTGATTGTTCTCGACGAAAGTGGCACCGTTATTTTCGCCAATTCAAAGCTGCGACCGGTGATCGGTGTTTCTGCCAGCGACGTGTTATCCCGGCCTTTGGGAGCTTGGTGCGACAACAGTGATCTGTTTCAGTTTATGACGCGCTGTCAAAAATCAAAAAGCTTGGCCATCAGCCCCGTTCACATCGCACTGCAGCAAGGGGAGATAAGTAGACGCGTTTCTGTCAGCGCGTACCCGCTGTTTGACGAAGGCGATGAACACAAGCTGCAAGGCCGATTGCTTGTGCTGCGTGATACCAGTAAAGAAGCCGCCGCCGAAGCCAGTCGCGACGAGTTTATCGCCCACATATCGCATGAGTTGAAAACACCGCTGCATACCATGGGTATGTATATCGAGGAATTGC
>JBPCXM010000661.1:0-3744 GCA_051008535.1 Pseudomonadales bacterium
CGCGCGTGGTCGCTCCCACCAGGGTAAACGGCGGCAGGTCGAGCTTGATCGAGCGCGCCGCTGGTCCTTCGCCGATCATAATATCGAGTTGAAAGTCTTCCATCGCCGGGTACAGTATTTCTTCGACCACCGGGCTGAGGCGATGAATCTCATCAATAAACAAAACGTCGCCCGCATTGAGATTAGTCATAATGGCAGCCAGATCACCGGCTTTTTCCAACACCGGACCAGATGTGGCGCGCACGGCAACTTTCATTTCCTTCGCGATGATATTGGCCAAGGTGGTCTTACCCAAACCCGGCGGGCCAAAGATCAAGGTGTGGTCAAGCGCCTCAGAGCGTGCTCGTGCCGCCGCAACAAATATTTCCATCTGCTCCTTGACCACGGGCTGACCAACGTAGTCGGCCAGATTCTCGGGGCGAATAGCACGGTCGAGCTTGTCGTCCTTGCCAAGGTCTTGCGGATCTAGCAAGCGGTCTGTTTCTATCATGGGATTGTTCCGGGCGTGAATGTGTGGCTAATCTTATTGTTTGACCATACTGCGCAACGCCTGACGTATCAACTCTTCGCTGCTGCAATTATCGTCAGTCTGCAATTTGCGCAACACGCGGCTGGCTTCCGGTTTTTTGTAACCCAGAGCTATCAAAGCGCTCTCGGCTTCGAGCACAGCACGGGGACCACTCACTGGCGGCTGCGAAACCGACATCTGTGTTACTTCAGTGTTGTTCCAAACCGTTTGTACCCGATCCTTGGTTTCAACGAGCAAGCGCTGCGCGATTTTCAGGCCGATACCCGGCAAGCTGACCAGCGCGGCGCTGTCGCCAGACTGCACGCAGTGCACAAACTCATCCGCGGTCATACCCGACAATATCGCCAGCGCGACTTTCGGGCCGACGCCATTGACCTTGATAAGCAACCGAAACAAGCCACGATCGCGCTGCGCCGCGAAACCATACAACAACTGTGCATCTTCGCGTACAACCAAGTGCGTGAACAGCATCACCGTTTCGCCAATTTCCGGCAAATCATAATAGGTTGTCATCGGCACTGCGACTTCGTAGGCAAGGCCATTAACATCAACGAGCAGATTAGGCGCCTGTTTGTCGACAAGTTTGCCCAGGATTCTTCCGATCATAAAATATTCACAATTTTCACTTATCGCATTCGGCCGCGACGTATTGCCGTCACGCCGTGTTGGGCCAACAAGCCCTGTTGCGAATGCGCGTGGCATAAAGCCGCCGCGAGTGCGTCGGCGGCATCCTCGGTGGGCATGTCCGACAAGGTCAACAAAGTTTGCACCATATGTTGCACCTGCTCTTTTTTCGCAGCGCCAGTACCTACAACCGATTGCTTGATCTGGCGGGCGGAATATTCCGCCACCTCCAGCCCACAGCTGGCAGCGGCAACGATCGCAGCCCCGCGCGCTTGACCAAGTTTAAGCGCGGAACCGGCATTGCGGGCCATGAATACCGATTCTACCGAGCAGTGTTGTGGCTGATATTGCTCGATGATTTCATTGATGCTGGAGAAAATACAATGCAGGCGCTCGGCCAGCGGTGCGTCGGGAAGACGAATACAACCGCTGGTGATATAGCGATTGTTGGCACCGATGTTTTCGATCAAGCCAAAGCCGGTCACACGGGAGCCGGGATCAACGCCCATAATAATGGTCATCTAGGGACTTTCCAGCCAGGCATTAGGCAAGTGAGTCATACACTTCGGGCGGAATCTCCGCGTTCGAATACACATTTTGCACGTCGTCCAGATCTTCCAGTGCTTCGACGAGGCGCAATACTTTAGTCGCACTATCCACGTCTAGTTCCACCGTATTGGCCGGCACCATGGTAACTTCGGCATTAGCAGCGCTAAGTTCTGCGGCGATTAACGCGTCGGCGACAGCGCCAAATTGTTCCGGTGTTGTCATCACATCTATCGAACCATCGTCATTGCTCAGCACGTCTTCGGCATCCGCTTCCAGCGCCACTTCCATGATTTCGTCTTCGTCGGCACCCGGTTCGAAGCTAATCTGACCCTTCTTCTCGAACAAATAAGCAACCGAACCATCCGTACCCAGGTTGCCACCCGCCTTGCTAAAGGCGTGGCGAATTTCCGCCACGGTGCGATTGCGGTTGTCGGTCATGACTTCCACCAGCACTGCTACGCCACCATGAGCATAACCTTCGTAAACCAACTCTTCCATGTTGTCGGCTTCGTTGGTGCCGGCGCCACGGGCGATCGCGCGATCGATGGTGTCGCGGGTCATGTTGGCGCCCAGTGCCTTGTCGACGGCGGCGCGCAGACGTGGATTGTCTTCAACGATGCCGCCACCCTGCTTGGCAGCCACGGTTAGCTCACGGATTATTTTGGTGAACAGTTTCCCGCGTTTGGCGTCCTGCGCCGCCTTGCGGTGTTTGATATTGGCCCACTTGCTGTGCCCTGCCATTACGTGCGTACTCCGCTCAAAGTCTTCCTTCTATCTATTCACATCAGTCGGTGGCCGGCTTGCGTACCCGCACATGCAGTTCACGCAACTGTTGCTCGTCGACCTCGCTGGGCGCATCCGTCAACACGCAGGCGGCGCTTTGCGTTTTTGGAAACGCAATCACGTCGCGGATAGAGTTAGTGCCACTCATTAACATGACCAGACGGTCCAGACCAAAGGCCAAACCACCGTGCGGCGGACAGCCATATTGCAAAGCGCGAAGCAAGAAACCAAATTTATCATCGGCCTCTTGCGCATCAACCCCTAACAATTCCAAAACGCTGGACTGCATCTCAACATCGTGGATACGCAACGAGCCACCGCCTAGCTCGGTGCCATTTAGCACCATGTCATAGGCCACCGAAAGCGCCGTACCGGGGTCAGCTTGCAACTCCTGTGCGGAACAGGCAGGCCGCGTAAAAGGATGATGCAAGGCGGTCCAGTTACCTTCGTCGTCTTTTTCAAACATGGGGAAGTCGACTACCCAGGCGGGGGCCCAGGCCGAAGTGTAGAGTTCACGGTCGGCGCCAATTTTAACGCGCAAGGCGCCTAGAGCTTCATTCACAATGCTGGTCTTGTCCGCCCCGAAAAACAAAATATCGCCCGACTGGGCGCCTACTCGTTCGAGCAACGCTTGCACGACATCTTCGGGCATAAACTTGACGATGGGCGACTGCAAGCCTTCCAGCCCGGCGTCGCGGTCGTTGACCTTGATCCAGGCCAAACCCCTGGCGCCGTAAATGCTAACGAATTTGGTGTATTCGTCGATTTGCTTGCGGCTCAAGTCCGCCGCGCCTTCGACTTTTAGTACGACAACGCGGCCATCGGGATCGTTGGCCGGGCCATTGAATACCTTAAACTCAACACTGGCCATGAGATCATTGATATCGACTAATTGGAGTGGAATGCGCAGGTCAGGCTTATCGCTACCATAGAGTTGCATAGCATCCGCATAGGTCAAACGCGGAAACTCATCCAGTTGCACGTTGAGCACTTTGGCAAACAACTCGTGGATCATGCCCTCTGTCATATCCATCACATCGTCTTGTTCGACAAACGACATTTCCAGGTCGATCTGGGTGAACTCCGGCTGCCTGTCGGCGCGCAAATCTTCGTCGCGAAAACATTTGGCAATCTGATAGTAGCGATCCAGGCCCGACACCATTAGTAGCTGCTTGAATAGCTGCGGTGATTGCGGCAACGCATAAAACTGCCCGGCGTGCACCCGGCTAGGCACCAGATAGTCACGCGCACCCTCGGGC
>JBPCXM010000662.1:0-2768 GCA_051008535.1 Pseudomonadales bacterium
GCGATATTGAGCTGGTGCGGCCGTCGGTGTATTACAAGTTCGCAGACAAAGAACTGGAAAAACTCAAACCCACACAAAAGCTGTTGCTGCGCATGGGGCCAGACAATCGCGCTGCCATCAAGGAAAAGTTGGAAGCGTTCAAGGAGAAACTGAATTTTGATAGCGCTGAAGACTCTGCACCGGTGGAAGACTTATCCAAGGATGAAGACACATCAGAGGAGGAGCCCAGCACCGAAGAGAAACCTGCACCCTAAGAACCTGCGGCGTAAAGCCCACAATAAAACCCAAGGGCACGATGCATCGGCTTGCCATTGGCCGCATGCAAACCATTAACAAAGTACATCCACTCAACATAGATCATAGAGGAAACAGATGAACCCGTTTGTCACCAGTAAACTGCTAGTGTCCACCATGCAAGCTTCGGCGCAAACCATCGTTCGGCAACTACGTCGTGAGCAATCGTCGGAATCGGTCAAAGAAAACTATCCCATCGTGCTTATGCACGGCTTGGCCGGTTTTCGGGAAATTTCAATCGCCGGCATTAAGTTGTTTGATTATTTCAACGGCGTTGGGCTGCTGCTCAATCAGATGGGCTATGCCACCTTTGCGCCCGAAGTCGCTTTTTTTGCGAAACCCCAAGACCGCGCCTCGGCCTGGTTTCACGAAATTGAAAAAATTCGGCGCGACACCGGCGCCGAAAAAGTCCACCTGGTCGGCCACAGCCAGGGTGGACTGGACGCGCGCGTTCTTATCGCACCAAACAAACCCGCGCAAGATACGCCACTTGGACCGCTGATGGGGCTCGGCTATGGCGATCATGTTGCCTCGGTCGTTACCTTCGGTACACCACACCTGGGTTCGGTGATGGTGGATATGCTCAACGAAGGCGATCCCAAGAATGCGAAAATAATCAATACCCTGACCGACCTGATCAGCGTGATCGCGCGCGTGTTCAGCGGCGACCCGCAGGACGCCAATGGTGCCATTCAAGCGCTTGGTCGCCGTTACATACTCGATTATTTCAACCCCATCATCGAAGACAACCCTGCAGTACCCTGCTATACAGTCGCCGGCGACCCGGAGACTGCCGAACTGACCAGCCCTCTTTTCACATCTTCTTACAAGGAGTTGTTGGAAATTCCAGTTGTTGAGGGGGGTGGTCCCAATGACGGCCTGGTTACCTTGCAGAGTGGTTTGTTTGGCTGCCCACTGCCTGATAGCGATATGACTTTCAACTTCTGTGCTAGTGAACACCCGCGCCCGCATTGGCAGCCACTGGGTGTTATTCAGGCCGACCATGTTGAAATGACGGGTATTCCGGCGCAATTAGGTGGTGCCGATGTGTATGACCATCTCGCCGCGTTCGCTGGATTGGCACAGTTTCTCGACCCCAGTATCGACACAGATATGACGCTGGAAAAAAATGGCGAGTGGGTACGGCACCTCAAGCGTGCGACAACACCACGGCGCAGATCAACGCAAGCAATTAAAGCAAAGCGCCCAACGCGCAGCATCAATAAGAAACGCGCGCCGCGGAAAAAGGCAAAAGCGGCTTAACAGCTCGTGCTGGGCGGCCAACTCGCTTATGCATTCAGTGCAAACTTTGGCGTGATTCAACCGTACCTAAGTGCGGAAGCGCATCATGAATTTGAAGATGACGCGCGAACTGTCAGGTCGTTTTACTTAAACGATCCGTTTTTTATCGAGGGCGATCGCAGTTTTCCCGTGGAGCTTACCACCGACGAACCAGATGAGGACTTCTTCGTCATCAGCGTCGGCGCCAGCTTTGTGTTCAAAGGCGGCAATCAGTTTTTCGTCAATTACGACACCCTGGTTGGACTCGATGATGTTGGTAGCCAGGCAGTCACTGTTGGCGTGCGGTTTGAGTTGTAGAGAATTACGGCATTAATCGGCGTCGTTGCGCGCCGGGTTCTGTTCTGAACATCACGCGGTTGCACACTGCCATGGCATCAGGTTGAAAGGCTAGGGTTCTTGCTGTACTCGGGATGACAATTCTCAATTTATGCACTCGATATCACCATAATTCCCACTATCGTAGTCCCATTGATTCGCGCCATCATGATAGCCAGATTTGCGATTTTCTCGAAGGTATTGGATGGTTAATCGACTGATCTTGTTGGATGGGTGCTCTGAGTTCCAGCGGTAACAATAATAGCGTCCCAGTTTTAAAGAGTGTTGCTGTATATCTGTTACGTGAAAATATTTTCGCCACCGGTAGTTCTCAAAATAGCCGGAAGTGTTTTCAGGTTTTTCCACAATGGGCGCCGTAAATGTGTTGTTATAAACATCGACTGTGCGGCCATCCGCCAGTTTACCGCCAATAAAATACCACGTCGTTACTCTGCCGGGCTCGGGAGCGAACATCGTCCAGATTTGATGTAAGTTTAACGTGTTCGTTATGCGGGCAAAAAAGGTGGGGTAAGGTAGCCCCAGGTGTTTTATGTTCGTGATATTGAGGTAGAAAGTCATGCTCATAAGTATCGCAACCACCACTGTGGCTGCTCGTGTGCTGGTTGTATCAAAGGAGAGATAGGGGAGGGCCGTCTGTGATATCTTCCCCAGAGTCATTCTGTTGCTGGCTATTTGAGAATAGACTTTATCTCCCAGCTTTTGCACAAATTTGGGTTTAAACATCCACGCAACAGGAAAGAAAAGAAATGACCGCCTCAACACCAAAGTGAGCGCTTCCCAGCGCAGGTAGTGCTTCCCGTCATAATCTTCAACCACCCAGCTATTATGCTTTTCCA
>JBPCXM010000663.1:0-3305 GCA_051008535.1 Pseudomonadales bacterium
AGCCGCGCCTTTCGCCTGTTCTATATCGGGGAATTGGATCTGAACGAGGGATTTTCCTCGGGCCGGATGGCCGGCAACCGAACAAGGGCGCAGTCCTTCTTCAAAATGTTCGACTGGCCGGACGAAAGCTGACCCAAGTGGTCAACCATTTTTGATACAACCTGTAATATAGTGCCGAATGACTACTTAGAGGAGTAAGTACCTAGCAATGATGAAGGGCGGATAGGGGTCGGGAAGGACTCTCGTCCTCCCCGACCCCTATCCCCGTATTAATTGAGACATTTGGGCTATTATGTCGTCTACAGCAGAAACCCTCAGATTCTTTTCACAAATTGGCATTTTACTACCCACAGTAAAGCATAGTCACCTGTCCATTTCTTTTGGCAGGGACCGTCGCTATCATCCCGAAAGTTAGTGGCATTCGGCCACAAACTCATCAATCAACTTATCTTCTTTGTCGGCGTCAACAAAAAATCTATCCAGAAAACGGTTCACCTTTTTCACCTCCCGAGAAGACAGGCCCGGTACTTGATCAAGCAAATTGATGATTTCTGTCCGCTGGCTCTTTAGCTGTCTCACCGCCACCTGTAGAACACCTTTTGGAACGCATAAGCCGCGGTATAGTCGTTGTGTAACACGCCTGATACGCAGCGTTCGATCTGGTTTAGCGTAATGTGCATCGACCAGTCCCGCCAGGTCGAAATCGTAGGGAACGTAATAGAGTTGGGAATCGCGCAGAATAAGCTGGCCATTGTGGCAACAAATTTCTTCGCTATCTGGTTTGACCAATGACCAGTCTGTGTTGCCAATGAGGTACTGAAAAACATAGACCAGTGCAGAGTGGTCAAGATTTAACGAGCTTCGCCGAACAGATACCTGGCGGTCAATTTCGCCCCCCATGCGCTGGGCTAAATCCTGTTCGGGTTCAACTACGAAGCCATATCGAACAAGTTTTTTTTCATTGCGGGCTCGACTGGTGTCAATGTAGGTAATGTGCAACAACCGCACCATGTAGCTCGCCCGGGTTACTAGATTGAGTATACGATAGGCTATAAATTCCTTTATCACGTTCTCTTCTGCGGCCTTGGATTTATTGCAATGGGTGACAAGCCGTAACATATTGTGACTACTGAATAGTGATGTTTTGGTATCTGTCTGTTCGAACCTCAATCGCAATGGGGGAAACTTGCATACGCGTTGTCTGCTATTTCCCCTGGGACTTACCCACACGGTGTGTGCGACTCCATCAATCGTGAGCACAAAAGGCTCTTCCCGCTCTTGTTTCCTATTTTTAAAAATGGTTTTAAGGGGACCCTTAAGCTGAACATACAGCGCAGCGTCATCCTCGAAGAGAATTGACGAATGAGCGCAGGGAACGATAACCAGATAAGCCACTATCAAAGGCCTTATCATTAAATGAATCAAGATGAGATACGCCTACCAAAAAAAAACATCCATCGCCGACCTCCGCTTCTTGCCTAATTGAAATTGATGCTGTCGAACATCAGTCGATTTTTTTTGTGTGCCGTCAAAGCATTATAGATTGAATGACCATGATCGATCTATGTCTGCTTTTCCTGAAAGTGGCCGTAGCTGCAGGGTAGATTTGAACTAAAAGTCCCGAAGCGCGAAGGACCGCAGTGGGTCACGTCCCGTCGTTCGCCATTCTATCACCCGACCGACCGGTTGAAATGGCTAGCAGCCCGTCAAATTCATTCGGAATTCAAAGCGGCGCAGTACGATATCCAATCACTACAATTCACTTATACCGGACACTGATATGTTGTGACCTTGTCAATCGATATCATCATTCTTTCATGTTTTTCTCTTTCAGTAAGCCCTTGAGACAGAACAGGGGCAGCTTTTAACGACGGTTGATCAATCTGATATTCGCGGGTCGGAACCGCCTGACAAATCTTCGTCGTGGAGCTGCCTCTCTCTATTATCGAGGGTCGTTCCGGTTACCCGGACGCCTCTTAGTGTCCTCGAGGGTTCTCCCACCGGGCTACCCTTGTTCTGTCCCAAATGCTCACTGTTACCCACTTTTACATGCCACTTTGTTTCGGTCTTTTCTCAACTACGCGCTTGCTTCATTTGCGTTCTTTGGCATGACCTCACTGGCAATCGCCCAAATAAATCCCGTCAGCTCGCGTGCGATGGCTATGCTGATTTTCTGCGGCAATAAACCACGTTTGCTCAAAGCCTGATAGCGACCACAGAGTCGTTTCTGCGCCTTCCAGGCGATAGCTTGTACCTCATCAGGCGCTTGTTCAGCACGTCGTTGCAGCACTGCCGTTTTACGTGCTGGAAATCGGTAGCACCACGCCGCCTCAACCAATACCCGCCGCACATGCCCATTCCCTGTCTTCGTAACCCTCCCTCGGCGCGTCTTGGGGCCACTTGAGGACTCGCTGGGCACCAAACCCAGATACGTCATGAGTTGCCTTGGTGAATCAAAACGGGTGATATCGCCAAGTTCCGCCACCACTGTCATCGCTGTGATCAGGCGACAGCCCCGCAACGCCATCAAACCTTCCACCACGGGGGTCAAGCTCCAATCAGCTAGCGCCTCGTGCATGGCCTGTTCAAGATCAGCCACGCGTTGTTGCTGTTGTTTCACACTGTCGATGTATTCCTGAAATACAGTTTGTTGAACCCGGTGGCTAAACTTAATGCGCTCTAGCCAACGCCAGTAGACCTGGGTCCATTTACTTTTCCCGCCGTCATACCGCCGGCCATGGCGCAACAAAAAGGCACATAGACGCTGCCTGGCATGCCGCTCCAGGTGCTTCATATCCTCCCGAGCACGGGTCAGGTCCCGCATCGCTTCCTGCTCCTGATCGGGCACCCAGACCGGGGTTAATTCTCCCGCTCGATGCAAGCGCGCCAGGCTCTCACTGTCACGCCGGTCCGTTTTAACCCGATCGCCTGGCTTGGCGGGTATCAGTGAGGGCGCCACGACACTGCAATCGTGCCCCGAACCACTGATTTGGCGATAAATACCATAACCGCACGGCCCTGCCTCATAGCAATAGGAAATAACTTCCCCGTTCGGACTTACATCCTTCATCAGCTTCGACAGCGCTGCGGGCGTGTTCGCAATCTTGCCATAAAAACGAGGCTTACCGCCCGCAGCATCAGCGAGTGCGACCGCAATCGTATCCTTGTGTGTATCCAGTCCGACATACTTGATAAACTGGTTCATGACCTATCCTCCTCAATTATGGCTCTGAGCCGAAGATGTACCGTCCTCAGCTTAACCCACGGCGTTGAGGACGGGTAGGTCACTACATTTTGTCTATTAC
>JBPCXM010000664.1:0-5842 GCA_051008535.1 Pseudomonadales bacterium
TGCTGGTCAGGCCGGGTAGCCGTATCCGTTTCATCGCTCGGCAAGGGGATTGGTACAAAGTCATCACCGACCGTGGAGAGGGTTACGTGCAATCCGACTACGCGCTGGAACAATGATACGTACATAATTCACTCGCCACGTCCATGTGGCTCGCCCTGTCGGGCAGCCTATGGCTGTGCAAATCGGCTATCCTGCCGATTTGTCGCGACTGAAATCGCTCCCGGCGCGGCTCTAAAAAAACCTTTCTTACTAAAGTAAAGGGAGTATCAAAAAATGAGATTGATAAAACATATCGGCTTGCTTACTACGCTTGGTGTGCTGCTAGGCGCCTGCGGTAACGACGCGGCACAGGCGCCGGTCGCGGAAACAGCGGCGGTGCAGTCTGAAAACGCTGCCACCGATATCTATGTCAATGGCGATATCATCACCGTAAACGACAAACAACCGCAGGCTGCAGCGGTTGCCGTTCGTGATGGCAAGATATTAGCGGTTGGTACGCGCGCAGAAGTTGATGCCGCCGCAGGCGAAGGAGCTACAGTTGAGGACCTGGGCGGCAAGACATTGATTCCTGGTTTGATCGACGCGCATGGCCATATCAGCTTTACTGCGCAGACTCTAGTCAATGTCAACGTGTCCGCACCACCAGTGGGTGAAGCGCAGCGTATCGATGATGTTGTGAAATTACTCGCGGCTAAAAAAGAAGAGCAACCCGAAGCGCCATGGATCTTCGGTTGGGGTTACGATGATTCGCTGCTGGAGGAGCAACGCCACCCCACCCGTGACGATCTGGACAAGGTTTCCGCCGACATACCAATCGTGATCCGCCATGTATCCGGCCATCTTATGGTGTGTAATTCCAAATGCCTGGAACTGGCAAAAATCACAGCGCAGACTGAGAACCCGAAAGGAGGGGTTATACAACGCAAGGAAGGTAGCAAGGAACCCAATGGTGTGCTTGAGGAGAGCGCGCTTGGCCTGCTGTTAAGCGTGATGCCGCAACCCGACGCTGCGGCCAGCCTGAAGCTGTTGCAACCGGCGCAACAGTATTACGCCAGCTATGGCATCACTACTGTGCAAGACGGGGCGGCTTCGCCACAAGAGGTGAGTTTGCTCACCGAGGCCGCGAAGCAAGGAGAGTTGTACCTGGATATCGTGGCCTATATGTATCAGCAAATACCCGGTGTGACAGGCGACGAGTTTTCACCCTCGCGAGATTACAGCGGCCACTTTCGTGTCGGCGGAATCAAGTTGGTGCTTGACGGCTCTCCACAAGGCAAAACCGCGTGGTTAACGAAACCCTACTTTCGTCCACCCGAAGGACAAGCCAAGGATTACCGCGGCTATCCTATCCTCGACGATGCTGATGTGGAGAAACATATCAACAATGCCTTCGCCAACGACATACAAGTGCTGGCCCATGCCAACGGAGATGCGGCGGCCGATCAATTGATCAGCGTAGTAGCGGCGGCTAACAAGGAACTCAAACCGGGCGACCGGCGAACGGTGATGATTCACGCCCAAACAGCGCGCGAAGACCAAATTGAGCAGATGAAAACCGAGGGTATCATCCCTTCCTATTTCGCCACCCACACTTTCTTTTGGGGCGACTGGCATCGCGACTCGGTGTTTGGAGTGGAACGGGCCGCGCGTATTAGCCCATTAAAATCCACAGTTGATCGTGGCATGCCGTTTACCACCCACAACGACACGCCCATCGTACCGCCCGATATGATGCGTTTGTTGTGGTCCTCCGTAAACCGCATCACGCGCAGCGGCCAAGTGTTGGGCGAAGCACAACGCATAAGCCCTCTTGATGCGCTCAAGTCTATGACTATCAACGCTGCCTATCAGTATTTTGAAGAAGACAGCAAGGGCTCTATCGAAATCGGTAAGCTGGCTGATCTTGCTATATTGTCGGCTAACCCCCTCAAAGTTGAACCCGGAAAAATCAAAGATATCGAGGTGCTAGAGACGATCAAGGAGGGCCGCAGCGTCTATCGTCGCGAATAATACCAGGGTAATAAAAGAGGATTAGTGATGAAGAATGCTAACGAGACAGTCATAGCGTGCGTTTTGTTCGCCACTGTCTTAACCGCGTGTCAAAACGCCAGCAAATCAACCGCTCTGCCGGAAGTCGAAGAAAAAAGCACCACAGCCTCTGACAAAGAATCAGCAGCCAACACGATAAACAAACAAGCGCTGTTCGGCGATTTACACGTACATACCAGCTACTCGCTGGATTCTTACGTCGGCTTTAACCGCAATGGCCCCGACGAAGCCTACCGTTTCGCCAAGGGCGAACCCATGCCGGTGCCGGGAGGCACGGCGCGCATTGCGGCGCCGTTGGACTTCGCTGCAGTGACTGACCATGCCGAGTATCTTGGCGAAATGCAATTGACGATGGACAAGAGCAGCCCGCGCTATAATTACCCGCTGGCCGTTAAAATCCGCAACGAAGACCGCAATCAAGATAACGCCATAGCTGTATTTTCTGAGATAGTCGTGAGCGGTGGTCGTGGCACTGGCCGTCGACAGCGTTCGGAACTGGGGTTGGGTCCGGAGGGCGCCGCTGCACGTCTTGCCGCATGGAAAACCATTCAGGAAGCGACCGAGCGCCACAACGAACCTGGTACGTTCACCACACTGCACGGCTTCGAGTGGACCTCGGCTCCCGGCGGGGCGAATTTACACCGCAATATCATTTTCCGTGACGCGGTAGTGCCAGTTGACCCCGTTAATACAGTAGATATTGTGTCACCCGAGGAGCTGTGGCAAACGCTGGACGGCTACATCGCCAACGGTTCCACCTTACTCGCCATTCCGCACAACTCCAACGCTAGCGCCAATCTCATGTTTTCTCCGCAACGTTTTGATGGCGGCGCTATCGACACTCAGTGGGCACAGACTCGCGCACGGCTGGAGCCGCTGGTAGAGGTCATGCAGGTCAAAGGTAATTCGGAAACGCATCCGGCTTTTTCACCCAATGACGAGTTCGCATCTTTCGAGACCTTCCCGCTTACCCGGCGCACCAGCGGTCAATATGGTTATGTGCGCCAAGGGCTGAAAGAAGGTTTGCGCCAGCGCGACACTTTGGGAACCAACCCCTTCAAGTTTGGCTTGATCGGCAGCACCGACACGCACAACGGCACGCCGGCCGACGTGGAGGAATACGATTCGGTCGGCTCGCACGGATTTGCCGACTCCTCGCCAAAGCGTCGCTTGCAGGAAGAAATTCCAGGTTGGGAAAAAGTAATCAACCTCAACCCGGGAGCTATCGCCGGCGTTTGGGCGGAGGCGAATACCCGCGCAGCGATTTACGACGCGTTACAGCGTAAGGAAACTTTCGGCACCAGCGGGCCGCGCATTAGCTTAAGATTCTTTGCGGGTTGGAATTTTTCCGACAAAGATGCAGAGGGGCAGGCACTGGCGAGCGTCGGCTATGAAAAAGGCGTGTCTATGGGCGGTGATCTGTCTGCAGAAAATAGTGCAGGCAAAGCGCCGACGTTTTTGTTTGCCGCAATGAAAGCCCCGGATAGCGCTAATCTCGATCGCTTGCAAATCGTTAAGGGCTGGACAAAAGACGGCGAAGTGTTTGAGCATGTGTATGACGTGGCCTGGTCAGGCGAGCGTACCCTGGATGCGAAAACGGGCAAATTACCTGCGGTTGGCAACACAGTAGATATCGCTACGGCTAGCTATAAGAATACCATCGGCAATCCGCAGTTTACCGGGTTTTGGCAGGACTCGGATTTTGACGCCACCGTTGCTGCTTTCTATTACCTGCGTGTGCTCGAGATTCCGACGCCGCGCTGGTCCACCTACGACGCAGTTGCCGTCGGGGCTGAACTGCCCGAGGGCGTTGTTGCCGCCGTACAGGAGCGCGGCTGGAGTTCACCGATCTGGTACTCGCCTTAATGTACGCATCATCTGATCATTGCAGATTAAGGCAATTTGTTATCTCGATCTGTGGACACAGATTTCGTGAATTGATAAAAACTTATCGCGAAATGTCAAATACCAACGCTTGTTTTGATTTACCTTACGAAAGTAACGTAACGAGCTGCTACCCATAATCCACACATGCAAGAGGACCCAGCGCCATGATTCCTACTACCATTACTCACCAGGATAAACTTCTCACCATCAACACCAATAATGTACCCATTATTAAAGATTCAATAATGCCCGGGGTAGATACCCAGCCATTATTCCTCGATCCGCAAAACGGAATTTGGGTATTGCGCGTCATCTTCGCACCGGGCGTGACGCTACCCAAGCATTTCCATACGGGTACCGTGCACTTATGGACAATGTCCGGCAATTGGAACTACGTAGAGTACCCCGACCAACCGCAAACGGCGGGGTGTTATTTGTATGAGCCGGGCGGCTCCGTTCACCAGTTTCAAACACCAGCCAGCAATACCGAAGGTACAGACACGTTTATGATTGTGACCGGTTGCAATGTCAATTTTGATGACGAGGGCAACTTTATTAATATCATGGATGCGGGTTGGATCGAGGAGATGATCAATACTATGTCGCAACAGCAAGGGCATGGGCAGGCAAAGTATATTCGTGCGACAGGTGCTAATTATTCAGGTTGAACTGCACAGAGGATATAACCAATGAATACGTTGGAATTAGTAGCGCGGCGGTGCAAATATCTTATTCTAACGAGTGTGCTGATATGGCCAGGGACGGTCTATTCCGCACCCGCAGATCCCGCGCCCTAATCACCCACAGCAGGGCGCGATTATCCCACCCAGGTCTATTGGGGCGACACCCATGTTCACACCAAGCTTTCCACCGATTCCGCAGCGTCTGGCAATCGTCTGGGGTTGGATGATGCTTACCGCTTTGCCAGGGGTGAAGAAGTCATTTCCACCAGCCAGCAAAAAGTGCGCCTAAATCAGCCGCTGGATTTTATGGTAGTGGCGGACCACTCCGACGGCGCTGGTTTTTTCGATCTGCTGGTGGAGGGAAATCCGGAAATCATGAAGGAACCCTTGGGCAAACGCTGGCACAAGATGATAACCGCGGGGGAATTTGCCAAGGTTGCCAGGGAGCTGATTGGCACGTTCGCGCAGGGGAAAATGCCATGGACCACCAACGACCCGGTCCTGCTGACACCCGTTTGGCAAGACACCGTCGACGCGGCCGAGCGCCACAACGACCCTGGAAAATTTACCAGCTTTGTGGGCTATGAATGGACCTCGTTGGTACGCGGCAATAACCTGCACCGGGTGGTGATCTACCGCGATGGCGCGGACAAAACCCGCAATGTGTTGCCCTACACCATGGCCGATAGCGCCGACCCGGAAAATCTGTGGGAATTTCTCGCGCAGTATGAAAAGACAACCGGAGGTTCGGTGTTGGCGATTCCGCACAACGGCAACCTGAGCAACGGCTTGATGTTCGCCAACGTTACCCTTAGTAATGATGGCTACACAAAAGACTATCTACAGCGGCGCCAGCGTTGGGAACCGCTGTACGAGATTACCCAGATCAAGGGCGACGGCGAGGCGCACCCGCTGTTATCGCCCGACGACGAATTCGCCGATTACGAGACCTGGGACGAAGGCAATCTGGACCTGTCCGCAGCCAAAACTGATACGATGTTGCGTTTTGAATACGCAAGAGAAGCACTCAAGCGAGGGCTGGGTTATCGCGCTGAGCAGGGCATCAACCCGTTCGAATTCGGCATCATCGGCAGTAGTGACACGCACACGTCTCTGTCCGCGGTGGAGGAAAACAACTTCTTCGGCAAAAATCCTATCGTGGAACCCTCTGCCAAGCGCTACGCTCATGTATCGAAAAAAACTGATCAGGGTACGGTCTATAG
>JBPCXM010000665.1:0-2847 GCA_051008535.1 Pseudomonadales bacterium
AACGATCAGATCAACTTCTTCTTCGTTGCAAATCAACGGCGGTGCGCTGATCATAGCATCACCCACGGCTCTTACCATCAAGCCGTTGCGGACGGCCGCGTCGCGACAAACCCCTGCTCCTTCACTATCTGGTGCTAGGCGCTCATGCGAAGACTTGTCCTTGACCAGTTCTATTGCGGCGAGCATTCCTTTGGTGCGCACCTCGCCGACGATAGGGTGATCGGCCAGAGAGTCAAATCGTCGCGCGAAATAAGGACCGATCTGCGTTGCAACGCGGTCGATGATATTTTCACTGTGCAGAATATCCAGAGTTGCTATACCGGCGGCACAGGCGGCGGGGTGCCCGGAATAGGTGAAGCCATGCGCAAACTCACCGCCGCCGGAGGTCAAAACGTCGGCCACCTTATCGCCAATTGCTACGCCACCCAACGGTTGGAAGCCGTTCGTGACAGCTTTGGCAAAGGTCATCAAGTCCGGTTTGGTGCCATAGGTGTCGCAGCCGAACCAATTGCCAGTGCGACCGAAGCCGCAAATCACTTCGTCGCTGATAAACAGAATATCGCGCTCATTACAGATTTTTTGAATGGCCGGCCAGTAGGTATCGGGAGGTATGACCACGCCACCGGCGCCCTGAATCGGTTCGGCGATAAATGCTGCAACCTTGTCCTGGCCGAGTTCATCTATTTTCGCTTCGAGCAACTGGGCGACCTGCAGACCAAACTCGTCGCGGCTCATGTCGCCGCCTTCGTTGAACCAATGCGGTTGCTCAATATGATGCACGTACGACAAACCGGTGTATTGTTTGTGCATGGAACTCATACCTCCCAGGCTGGCGGCTGCGATGGTGCTGCCGTGGTAGGCATTTTTCCGACTTATAACAAGTTTCTTTTCCGGCTTGCCTAACAGATCATAATAGCGGTGCACGAAGCGAATGTTGGTGTCGTTCGCTTCCGATCCGGAATTGGTGAAAAATATGCGATTGAATTGCTCCGGCATAGCGTCGACCAGCGCTGCGGAAAGCTCTATCGCCCTGTCGTTTGAGCAGTTGAAAAAGCTGTTGTAGTAGGGCAGTTTTTGCAGTTGTTCGTGCACCGCGTCAACAATTTTTGGCTGGCTATAACCCAAGTTGCAGCACCACAAGCCCGACATGCCATCTAGTATTTGATTGCCATCGGAGTCGCGAATATAGATATGCTCGGCCTGCGATACAACCCGGCCACCCTTGTGTGCATATTCTGTCAGGTCGGTAAATGGGTGGAAGTGATTGGACTTGTCCATTTCCTGCAGCTTGCTGGTGTTTGCTTGCCTCGACATGTTGGACCCCTTGCTTGAATTGTTAATTGGATGCCTTGCGCAGAACACATGAGCATAGCCGAAAGGCATTTTAATAATAAGGTATGCTGACATGATTGTGGTGGAATTGCCTTACCCCAAAAGGGGTGGTTATAGCGGTCTCAATGGCATTCCACTCGCCCCGTCAAATTCCCATATAATGCCCCCTGGAAAGCGCTACCAACAAGAGCATGGCCAACAACCCTACAAACGCATCAATACAATCTTTGCAGGCGATACTGCAGCGCGGTTTTAAAGCCTTGTCGCGTGGCGAGATTCGAGAGGCATCTGAATGCTGTAAGGAGGTACTCAGACTCAAACCGGATTTGGTGCAAGGCCACTTTCTGGTTGGCCTGGTAGCACTGGAAGCCAAGGATAGAAAAACCGCTTTTAGTGCGTTTCGTTCGGTGACCAAACTGCAAAAAACTCATGCCGCAGCATGGGCGCAGTTGGCTAAGCTGTTTATGAGCGAGGGTCAGGTCAATCGGGCAGACGCGGCGTTGCAGCAAGTTGTAAAAAATGACTCGAAAGACCCGATGGTGCAAGATTTACTCGGCACCATCTATTCGATGATGGGTGACTATGGCTTGGCGCGAAGCTGGTTTGCAAAAGCCAATAACGGGCAGCCGAACCACCCGCCGTTTATGCTGAATCTCGCCAACAACCTGGTCTACCACGGCGATTTGGCGGCTGCCGAAAAAATATTCCACGACATTATAGATATTCAGCCGCATAGCCCGCAGGCGCATTGGCACCTTGCCAGCTCGCAAAAGGTGGAAACTACCGACCATATTGGGCAGCTAAAGCGGTTGATCGCGCAAAAAGGCCAACATCCACGCGCGCTGGCTTTTTACCATTATGGTGTTGGTAAAGAGTACGAGGATCTGCAGGAATGGGATCTGGCGTTTGCCGCAATCAGCGAAGGCGCGAAAGCGCGCCGCCAAACCGTTGAGTACGATGAAGCCGCCGAGATCGCCATGTTTGAGTTTTTGCAGCGGCATTTTACCCGCGATTGGTTCGATGCAAAGACGGATGGGCATAAAGATGCGGCGCCAATTTTCGTGTTAGGCCAGCCCCGAACCGGCACCACCCTGGTTGAGCGCATCATCAGCAGCCATTCGCAAGTGCATTCCGCCGGAGAGCTGCAGCAATTTAGCCTGGCGATTAGAAGATTAAGCAATCACCAGAATCCGAAACGATTTTCGGCCGAACTGTTCGACGCCGCGCTGGCGCTAGACAGCAAGAAAATCGGCACCATGTATATGGAAACGACGAGAAGGATGCAGGGCGGTACGCCGCATTTTGTCGATAAATTACCGCAAAACTATCTTTTTATACCGCTTATTCTCAAGGCCCTACCGAACGCGAAAATTGTGCATTTGACGCGCGACCCCATGGATGCGTGTTTTGCCAGCTATAAGCAGTTGTTTGCTGACGCCTACTTGCATTCTTACGATCAAGAGGAAATGGCGCGCCATCATGCAAGATACCGGCATTTGATGGAGATTTGGCGTC
>JBPCXM010000666.1:0-3161 GCA_051008535.1 Pseudomonadales bacterium
TCAACGATAAGCGAATTGCCACCCAAGATGGGTCGCAGCGTTGGGTACGCTTAGGCAACCTGACCAAAGCACAGGGGCTACCCATCGCCAATGGTGAGCCCGAGAAAGCGGTCAGTAATCTGCTGACGGTCGTCTACAGCGAAGGCGATATCCCCCATTTTGTAGAGACTTTTGCACGGCGCGCGGACTCGGGTATTTCGCAATATGCGTTTACGCCTTCGATCCTGCAGGAGATGACCAATTACCTGGTCAAAATCGGCGTCCAAATTACCAATAAGACGGATTTTGACAAAGGCGCCTACGACGAATACTTCGCCCTGGCCTATAGTGAGGCGCTAAAGTCGAGAACCGTGGCGGATGATCCGATCGATACCGCCCGCATTAAAGGTGGAGAGACCACCTGGAATTTCCGGGTGGACAACTTCGAATCCACCGAGTCACAAGGGGTCATTGCCAGTAATATCCTGGCGGCTGGTGCCTTGGATTACATCTACTGTATTGGCGAACGCATGCATGTATTCGACGTCGCCAATGCGCTGGTATTGCACTGGGCCAGCGGTGCGCTCGACGTGCCGGCCGGCCCGACGGCGGCGGCGCTGTATCGCTATCATAAACTGCGCAGCGAGCGCTCCACGGCGGAAGAGCGGGCCATGCTGTACCGTCGCGCGCTTAATCGGGGCAGCGGCCGCTTGCTCTCTGGAACGGTCCCCAATGAAGACCTGCCGCGCCTGTGGCATCAACTGATGTCAGAAGTGGCGGAATACATTCGTAAATCTGAGGGTAGCGATACTAACACTAGCTGGGTTTCTCGCACACCTATCTATCAAGCCACCCAGAATCTGCAGTACAACCTCAGTGAAAACATGACCGGCATGTCTCACCTGCAGGTGACTGAAGACTATGCCCACTTGCAGGAAGCGCTCGCCATCATTAAATCTCAGGATGTAGTGGAAAGTTACGGCGGACGGCGTAAAAGCGTTTGGACCGTGATCGAGCAGGTTGCCAAGGAAGACCTGGGCACGATGATCACAACCGGCCCCATTCGCACATCTGCCGTGGAGGGTAACAAGGTTTATCAGTGGATTGCGAACTTTAACGAAGGCACCGTTAAAGACGAAGCGTTCCGCGAGATGATTAGCGCGGCGGAAGCCTGGATTATCTCCCAGGCCTCCATGGAGGAGGACGACGACTCCTTTGGCAGCGAGGACGATGACGACATCGACGACGACGCAATGGATGAAGACGACGATGATTTTGACGATTGGGATGATTAAGGGCTGACGAAAGTTTGCCTTTCTTCCATGTAGAAATGTAATTGTCACATGCTCAACCCAGCGATATCGCAACTGATGGAGACTAAACACAATGTCAAATGAACTAATTGAACAACAACAAGAAGCACGCCTTCGCGCGCAAGATCTGCTGTCCCAGTCGGCGTCGTTCCGCGGTCTGGAACCCGCCGAACAGTTGGCCGTGTATAAAGACGAGGTGCACGCTCAGTACAACGAATTGACTGGGGAAAATGAGGCAGGTACTGGCAAGCAATTGGCGACGCAAAAAAGCGTATCGACCGCGATGAAAGCCAGCGACCAAATCGATGACGACCGTCATCTTAATAAGCGGATTGGCCGGGAGACCGGTGAAATGGCGGCGGACTTCATCCAGGACGTAGATTTTCCCGACTTTGTCCAAGATCTGCTAACCGGCGTTTTCGACGCTAACTTGAACGTCACCCTCAAGCAGATGGAGCAGTACCAGAAACTGCTGAAATCTGCGACCAAATCCCTCAGCAGCTTCGTCAAAGGTGTCAGGGATGAAGACGCCTTCGCCTACCTGGCGGAAAATTCGGGCGATCAATTCAGCTTTATGGAGGATGACGACGGGGAACCCACCCTCGCGGGTCCCACTGGGCAGCAAGTGGATATAGGCGATAACGAAGTCAAGGCCAGAATTATGGACGCCAAACTGGCGTTGGCGCAAGAGCAGCGTTCTCTGTTGCGGGAAACGATTCTGATGGGTATTTCCCGTTTGGTGGTCGAGCGCGGCACGGTCAAAGCCGCGGTGGTCTTTGATGTCAAAGCATCGGAAAAAATTTCCAAGTCTGACAAGGCTTCCGAATCTGAAACCAAAAAATCTGGTGGCACCAGTAGCAGAAAAAGTGCCTGGTATAACTGGTGGGACCCCAGTAGCAGTACTAGCTCCGATACCACGAAATCCAGCAAAATTAGCGTGTCGTCCGCGAAGAGCACGGCGACAACCGACCTGGCCGCACAAATTACCGGCTCGGTAGAGATTATCTTTAAGTCTGACTACTTCAAGCTGGATAACTTTGCCTCCATGTACGGCGGAAAAGCGCCGCAAACCCAGGGGCAGGCACAGCAACAACCGGGAGGTCAAGCACAGCAGCCGGGTCAATACATACCCGCTTAAGCCGAGGTTTGACTCCCTATCGAGCTTTCGGTCCTGACCACTGAGCTTAACCGTATCGAGTAGAAACCATGGCCTTGGCAATTTTAACCTGGCGAGAAGCAGACGACGAGGCCAATCACTTCGACATTGATATCGGTAGCACCAATCGCTACTACCGATACGAGATTGGCGATAAATCGGCTCGCCGTTCCAGCGGCCTGAAGCGGCTGGCCGACCCAACAGTGACTTCGCCGCTATTGGGGCCGCTGCCGGAAGAGAGTTTGGGTCGCAAGATCCTTGAAATTCCGAATGAGCAACTTGATCGCGAGCATCGCTATGTGCAACTGTTTAGTTTCCGCACCGCCCAGTTAGACGGCCCGGCACTGTCGGCAATTGTTGACGTCCCGGTTGCCGGTTTGCGACGGGAAAGCGATAACGCAACTGCAATGGCCCTTGAGTTGGAGGAGGATATGCCATCAACAACTGTCGAACAGCCTCCGGTAGAGGTTGTCGCCTTTGCCTATAAAGAAGCACCGTCCATGGCCATGGACACAGCGTTGGCCGGCGCCATGGCCGGCGGCTGGCTCAGCAAGCTTGGCAACATCGCCAAAAAAGCCACTGCGGCGGTAAACAACCCCCAAGCACAGCAAGCGCTGAAGCAAGCAGGCAACTTTCTGGCCAATCCACAAAAACAGCAAATGCTGATGAACGCCGGGAATTCACTGTTGGGCATGGGGCAACCGGGCCAGCAA
>JBPCXM010000667.1:0-2518 GCA_051008535.1 Pseudomonadales bacterium
CCGTAGCAGCGGCGAAAGTCAACTTGGAGAATTGCGTCGCATAGATTGCAATGACACACAATAGCACCAGTGCAGATATAGCCACGGGTCTGCTTCGACCGTAACGGTCGCCGATGACTGCGACTGCAAAACCACCCACACCACCTCCTATCGTGCCTAGAGCAAGCGATTGCCCAATGCTCACGGCGTCAAATCCGCGCTCTGTTGCAAGGCGTTCGACAAACGCATACAGGCCCGACAACCCGCCAAAGAAAAGCATTAGTGCTAACAAGCCGATCCCTACGTAAACGCCATTGCCTGCAATCGCGTTATAACCGCCAGCATCGTCAGCACGAACACCACGCGCAGGTACCCAAAAGGTAGCCATCGCCAGCAGTATCAAAACTAGCCCCAATACAACATTGATACCCTTGAAACCCCAGGTATGCGTAACGTATATGGGGAGGCCCAGCAGTAGTACAACGCCGATCGCCTGTTCGGCTACGATTTTTAATCCAAACCCGCGATCGGGGTTATCACTGTCAGAGATAATGCACATGGGTAAGCCAAACAAGGTCCCACCACCCATTCCGGCGATAAACGTTGTGACTAGCAAAAGTTCAAAGTTATCGGTCGCTGCCGCACCGAATAATCCGCTAATGAGTAACGCGTAGCCAAACAAAGCAACGAATTGCCAGTGAAATCGGCGCATCCAGAATACGGCAGTCAGGCACACCAGCAGATAACCGAAAAAGTAGGTCGATGGAATAAGCCCCGCTTGTCGCTCGCTAAGCTGCAAACTATCGATCGCCGTCCCAACCAAATAAGGCGACACCATAAAATACGCGGCACCTGATCCGGAAAGAAGCGCGGCAGCGGCTATGGCTTTGGGCGAATTAACGCTTCGTGACACGGTTGGTCAACCCATCATTTCTGGAGGTCGTTGCCACTCGATATCCACCCCGGAATAAGGTCCCGAGCATACACTTCATCAATCGTTTCGTGGCGTTTGATCATTGCTGCATTTTCACCATTAACCAGTGCTATACCAGGACGTGGCAACGCATTAAAGTTGGCCGCCATTGGCTCGATGTATGAGCCCGTATTGAGGAAAGCAATCACATCGCCCTCCTCCAATACTGGTGTTGGCACTTGAGTACACAACCACTCACCATTGCACGTGCAGCCTACAACATCCGTTGTGATGGCAGGCTTACAATCTGCTTTGTTGGCCACAATAAAATCAAAAGGTGGTGTATCGGTGGGCAGCCCAACAATGCCTAAGAACACCTCCGAAGTATCCACTTCAGCCCACCTGCGCGCTATCGACTCATGCTCTTGCTTAAGACCACGCACTGTTGTGAGGTGAATTCCAGCTTCATTGTGTAATGCGCGTCCCGGTTCCACTTCGATGGTGATGTCCGCCGTCGATAAGCCCACGCGACTCATGGCATCACGAAATTCGCCAGTGATGGCCGTCGCGTATTCATCCAGGGAGGGTGTCGGGTAATTCGTCACTGCCACTCGAGTTTCACGGTCATGAGCGGCGGCGATACCACCACCGAAATCCACTTCCTGCGGTACCCAGCCATCCAATCCGTCGCTAATACGCTTGATCAAGGCAACGTATGCGCTGACTAAGGCTTGCCAGACGGCGAGCTTCTTACTGTGCCGGCCCATATGGATATGCACACCAACGGGCTTAACGTGTAATGACGCCTTGACCGCCGGAATCAAGGTCTCGAGATCGGAACTTGGGATACCGTATTTCACCGTCTGCGTCATCTCTCGAATTTCGTGGCTGGGTAAAAAGTCTGACATTTCTTCGAGGTCGGCGATATACGGCTTTAACCTGAAAAGCACGCGGACTTCCTTGCCCAGTTCTGATGCGATCTGCTCGCAGAGTTTAAAATCTTTACGGCTATCAAGCACTATGCGCGTACCCAATGTGATAGCGCGCCGTATCAGTGCATCGTCCTTTATCGAACCATTGACGGAAATGTTCTCCGCCGTCACACCGCCTCGGATAGCGCCTTCCAGTTCAGCAGGCCCAAATACGTCACAACCCGAACCCTCTTCTGTGAGCACGCGCCTAACCGCCGTCACCGGACACGCCTTGATCGCGGGCATGATTCTTACCTTGCCCTCTGGCCAATGCTGCTCAAAAGCTGAGCGTATATTGCGCAGGTTGGTTCGTAATTGGGATTCAGACAGCACAAACAGTGGTGTACCAAATTTCTGGCCTAATTCGGTCGCATTACAGCCGTCGATATACAAGTTGCCATCTCGAACCGTGAGGCATTCGGCATGTTTTGTTGTATTCATCAATATTACTCCACACAAACATAGTCTAGGAATGCTAATTTAAAATCAATATAAATCGATTTTTATTTAAACAAATATCAATATATACATTAAATACCCACTTTAGGGTATTTATTACTCGGCTATACATGACTAATAATCTGCCTCGTGCAAGCTTTGGCCGGTCAAAGACGCTTGTCAGAGTAAACCGCTAATAATGTCTGAGGAGGCTAGT
>JBPCXM010000668.1:0-3726 GCA_051008535.1 Pseudomonadales bacterium
GGCTCACTATGGGCAGTCAAGCCTCGTCACACTTCCTGGCGCATGGGAAAGGAAAAAAAAAAACCTATTGTCAATGGGTTACTGATCCCGATCGATACAAATAGTCATAGAGACAGACCACATAAGTACTAGCCCATGCGCCCGGAGGTCGATGTTTTGGCCAACAGATATGTTAACGGTGCAATTGGGTAGCTTTTGCGGCAGCTGGCTGATTGTTATCTGAAATTGAATGAGAGGTGAGGCAATGTCTAAATCTGTATTGGTGACGGGCGCATTCGGCAATATTGGTCAGGGAACAATCAGCAAGTTGCTGGATGAAGGGCATACGGTAATCTGCCTGGATAGGGAATCTCCCGAAACCCGAAAAGTAGCCAACAAGTATGGTAAAAAAATAGCCACGGTGTGGTGTGATATTTGTGATTTGGACAATGTCGTCAAGGCGGTAGAGCGAGTAGATGTTGTTATTCATCTCGTTGCTATTATTCCCCCATTGTCGGAGCAAAATAGTGCGCTGGCGGAGCGGGTTAACGTAGAGGGTACCAAAACCGTTATCCGGGCCATGGAGAATTCCCCACGTACCAAACGGCTGATATTTGCCTCCACGTTTGGCGTATTTGGAATGGTCCAGGATAGAACTCCGCCCTTGTTAAACGACTCCCAGGTCTGCCCCACTGACCACTATGGACGCAGCAAAGTAGCTGCCGAAACAGCAATTCGCGCTTCCAGCCTGGATTGGTCTATCTTGCGTATTTGTGCGGCTCCGCCGCTGGAAATTAACCCCGGGGCAGCCCACCACCCCAGTACCCTGTTCGAGATGAGTGCTGATGCGCGCATAGAATTTGTCCACCCGGAAGACGTGAGTACCGCATTCTGTCGTGCGTCAAGCTGTGAAGAAGCCATTGGCAAGATATTATTTCTCGGCGGCGGTAAAGCCTGCCAGATGTCCGGTCTGGAGTTTGCCTCCAATATCGTGAGAGGTAACGGCATTCCTGGTGGATTGCCGACGACGGCCTTCAAGCCCAGCTCTGTGCCTGAGTTCTACGGTGATTGGGTCGACACCCGGGAGAGTCAGCGCTTACTGCGATTTCAGAATCACACCATGAAAGCTTTTGTACAGCAAGTACAAATAAATATGGGCTGGAAATACTACCTCGTAAGGCTGATTGCTCCATTGGCCAGGCGCATATTGCTGAAGAGTTCGCCCTACCTGTGACAGGTTTTGCTTAGCCGGGTACTCAAACTGCGGGGTTCGGTTGCCTGTCCCTAAATTGCTTTGGTGTCATGCCAGTGTGTTTTTTGAAATGGCTATAGAAGGTCGACTGACTGTTAAACCCTACGTCCATGGCAATATCTAACATCGTGCGCTTGACCTTATTATCGGTGATTAGTAATGCCTTGGCCGCGTCAACACGATAGCCGTTCACAAACTCATAGAAACTCACGCGAGCCTGCGTATTAATAACCCGGCTGAGGTCATGGGGTTTGATGGCCGCAATTTTTGCCAGGGCGGGCAAATTCAAGGCACTTTCTATATAGGGCTGCTCCTCATCCATTACCCGGGTGAGTCGTGACCAAAGCAGCGCGATTCGATCGGGATCCAGGCCTGATTTCTTGTACTTCTTCGGTATATTTTGTTCAGCCTCCGGACTTTCAACGGGCGCCACGGCGCTGTCCCCAGGAACACCCAACGTGGGCTCAGCGGCAACGGGACTGGCAGTATCTTCAATCTGCTTAATAACACTGCGCAACGACTGGGTAAAGATCAGCGGCTGGCGCAAGCCGCCGATAGATATCAGGTAAATCATCCCCAGGCTGGATAGCAGAAACAACCAGGTACGTGTCTCAAAAGCCAACAGGCCCTGGTCCGCCAGTACCACCAGCAGCAGGTGCAGTAACTTCACGCCAATAAATAACAGAATCAACCAGCGCAGCCAGGACAGGCTAATCTCTTCAATAACTGAAAACGTTTGCTCGATAAAGGCCCTGTGTTCGGTGAGTTTCTGTAGCGACAGTACGCCATAAACACTCGTCAGAACGGTTGATGCCAGTTGCACCCAAATAACACCTTGGTCCTTTATCGCATCAATTCCTGAAAACCCGGTGTAGCCGTTCAGTTGACTTAACCTGACGCCGAGAAAAATAAGACCCGGCAGCAGTGCCAGTGCGTGCAGAGCCAATCCTGGTCTGAGCTGGAAATCGGGTTCAGTCAGTGCCCTGACATAAAGATATAGCGACGGGCCCAACAACAGGGCCACGATGTGGAATCCATAGAGCGGGGCAGGAAGAGCGATATCAGCGTAGGCAAGGAAATTGAGTAGCAGACGAGTGGCAACAAAAGCAACCAATGAGGCTAAAAAACAATTGGCCAGCCGATCGCCCGTTTTCATACACAGAATGACAACACTCAGTAGCCCGCCTTGGGAGGCCCCCACTAACAACAACATTGCCAGCCAATTCATTCACGTTTCTCTCAAATTGCTAACCGCTCACAGTAGTTTTGACGTGAAACAATGTTAAACGCAAGCTTTATACAAAAATATAGCGGCGAATCTGAAACACTCGCCGGAGTCAAACAATATTAAGGGCGCGCACCGCCGTCAACGCGTTCAAGCCCGCTTAGCCGCACCATAAACAGTCGTCAGTGGGTTCAGATTAGAAGAGGCCAACGAGCTAATATTATCGGTGAATGTCAGCTTTGTGGCGGACTTGTCATTCAATTGTTATCCGTGCGGTTTATGCAGCGGTTTCGACGAATGACGGCCTTGTTGCATGGCTCAGTGAACAGCCGATCTGCCGCTGTCGCGTCGGCCTTACGCGATGCAATAGCCATCCGGCATTCCTAGCTGTGTCATCCTGTTCAAAATCGCGCACGCGAGAGCAGCCTCCGTCATCTGTGATGGCATCGTGCGACTTCACATCGAGCCGCCAATGATTGTTTTATATCGCGACATTGCCGTCTCGACCAGACTGCGTCTTGTATAGCCCGATTCATGCTCCCATCGTCTGCGGCCACCGGCATTAATGGCTCGGAGGGTCGCGTCGCGTTGACTCGATGCGTTGGCAGCGCCCTTAGTCCGCGCATCATGTCGGGGTGGGACCAGGATCTGTGGCGGCGGGCCGGTCCCATGAGCCTCAATCACCGCATAGACAGATGACGTGTCGTACGCACCGTCAGCCATAGCGGAGGCCAACGGGTCGTCAATTTGAGCGAGTAGCACAGGCACTTGCGCCGCATCTCGAGCGCGATGGGTTGTCAGCGCAGAGGCGAGAATTTCGCCGCTGTCGGCATTAACAACAATATGCAGCTTTCGCCACGCGCGGCGCTTGGGTGGACTGGAGCCTGGAACGTTGCCGCTATGGACGCGCAAGCCCGTGCTGTCAATCATGATGTGGAGCGGTCCGTCGTTGGCCGACACGGGGAGCCGCACGTTGAGATCTTTGGAGCGCCGAGAGAACGTTGTGTGGTCGGGGATGCGCAGGCCTAAGTCCAATAGAGTGGATATCGACTGAAGGAAGCCCTCAGTCTGACGGAGTGCCAACCCATACACGAGGCGTACTGTCAATCCAGTCTCGATGGCGAGGTCCGAGTAAACGGGTTGACCACTCGGCTTCTCACCGGTCGGCGCCCGCCACGCCGCGATGGCCTCTTCGGAAAACCACAGCATCAGGTCACCCCGTTTTCGCAGTCCGGCTTCGTACTCGCGCCAGTTCCGCACGCGATAGTGT
>JBPCXM010000669.1:0-4380 GCA_051008535.1 Pseudomonadales bacterium
CCCAAGTGGTGTGGCAATATGTACGACGAAGCGCTGGGCAAAACGCATTTTTGGCTTTCGTTTATCGGCATCAACCTGACCTTCTTCCCAATGCACTGGGTGGGTCTGGCCGGCATGCCTCGGCGAATTCCAGATTACGCGCTGCAATTCGCCGATTTTAATATGATTGCCAGCATGGGCGCGTTTTTGTTCGGCGCCTCGCAGGTGTTCTTCCTGTTTATCGTGATCAAAACGATTATGGGCGGCAAGCCGGCGACCGACGATGTGTGGGGCGATTCTGTCGACGGGCTGGAATGGACGCTACCCTCTCCCGCGCCTTATCACACATTCACGACGCCACCGGACGTCAAGTAAGGTTGAGCTGACGATGAGCGCACCGGTTGCTAAAACGGCACTGCGTTTAGTCGGCGTAGCCGTGGCGATGTTCGGTTTCGGCTTCGCACTTGTACCGCTATACGACGTGTTCTGCGAGGTAACCGGCCTGAACGGCAAAACCGCGGATCGGCCTTATGAGGCGGTAAGCGCCGAAGTCGACCGCTCGCGTTCTATAAAAGTACAGTTCATGGCAAGCAATAACGAGGGCATGGCGTGGCAGTTTAAACCCGCTACTACGGAGATTCGCGTCCATCCGGGCGAACTTGTGGCAACTGAATTTTTTGCCAAAAACCCGGCGGGTCACACCATGGTTGCGCAAGCTGTGCCCAGTCTGGTGCCGTTTAAGGCAGCCGAGTATTTTCATAAAACAGAGTGTTTCTGTTTTAACCAGCAGACGTTGGCGGGCGGTCAGGAAATGCTGATGCCGTTAAGATTTATTGTCGACCAGGATGTACCTAAAGACGTGCATACCATCACCCTGGCCTACACTTTGTTTGACGTCACGGACAAAGCCTTGCCCAGTGTGGCGCAGGTCGAATAATTGAAATAGTAACGTAGCGATTTTCACATAAGAGCGAAACGCGCATAGCGGAGCAATAACATGGCAACAAAAACCGGCGATTACGAAACCTATTACGTGCCCGACCAAAGCAAGCTGCCGATACTCGCCAGCATTGGCTTGGCGACCACTGTATTTGGTGCTGGCAGCGTACTTAACGATATGAAAGCGGGCGTGGAGAATTCAAACGCGCACTGGGTATTGCTTGTCGGTTTCGGCATTTTTGCTCTGGTACTGTATAGCTGGTTTAGAACGACCATAGGCGAAAATCTTAGGGGCATGAACAGTGCCCAGCTTAAAAAATCTTATGTGCTGGGTATGATGTGGTTTATTTTCTCCGAGGTCATGTTTTTCTTTGCCTTCTTCGGGGCGCTTTTCTACGTGCGCACCATGGCAGGCCCGTGGCTTGGCGGCGAAGGCGATCGCGGCGTAGCCAATATGTTATGGCCGGGCTTTACCTACGACTGGCCGTTGCTGATCACGCCACAGGATGCAGTCAACGCGGCAGGTGGCGATCAGGTGACCGCCATAAGTGGCAAGTTTGAGGGTGCGCAGCAAGGCATGGGGTGGTTTGGGCTGCCGCTGTGGAACACCATCATATTGCTGTCTTCCAGTGTTACAGTACACATCGCCCACCTTGCGCTAAAAGCAAACAACCGGCCCAAAATGAAACTGTGGTTGGGTATTACCGTTGCGCTGGGTATTATCTTTGTGTTTTTGCAGGCCGAAGAATACATCGAGGCGTATTCGCATATGGGGCTGACCTTAGACTCCGGCATTTACGGCTCGACCTTCTTTATGCTCACCGGCTTTCACGGGTTCCACGTCTGCCTTGGAGCGTTTATGTTATTGGTGATGTGGCTGCGCGCCACTTCCAAGGACCACTTCACGCCGGAAGACCACTTCGGCTTTGAAGCGGCCTCGTGGTATTGGCACTTCGTGGATGTTGTGTGGGTTGGTCTGTTTTTGTTTGTCTATATCATTTAGCGGACTATTCGCTATTCAGACTGCTGGGCCGGGGGGGTGGCGTTCGCGCGTGCATCCCACGGCGCCTTGGAACGCAGCGTGCCCGTGTAAAGCCCGTAGATCACCACGCCCATCAATAACACCGCAATCAGCAGGCGCACCCCCAGAGAATTGACGGTGCGGCGCGTGGTGCCCTGGTCTTTGACGAAAAATATCAAGCCGCTAAACAGGCTAATAATCAGTGCGATTAACAGAATGATGATGATGGCTTTTAACATCGTGCGTTGTTTGCTGCGAGAGTCGGCCAGCAGTATACCGCCGGCCAGGCGGCAAGGTAATTAATATTGGCCTGGCAATTTACCCCAGACTGGAAAAGCAGTGTGTTAGTGCTGTTGTTGTTGCCGCTGCTGGTAGGCCTCGGCTTTTGGCAGCTGCAGCGCGAGCAGGAGAAGCTACAAATACTGGCGCGTTTTCAGGCACGGCTTGCTGAAACCCCTGCGGCAATTGAGAGTCTTGCAGCGCAAGATGATCTTGGCTGGCGGCGCGTGAAGTTGAGCGGCAGGTTTGACACGGAGCGCATCTATTTGCTCGACAATCAGATTCGACAAGGCCGGGTGGGCTTCGACGTATTACAACCATTCGCCGTCAGCGGCGGGCACATGCTAGTGTGGATAAACCGTGGTTGGATGGCGGGTAATCGCTTGCGCAGCGAATTGCCCGTCGTGCATACACCGACTGGGCAAATGGAGGTAAACGGCTACATCTACATACCCAGCGGTAAGGCGTTTAGCCTCGAAGATGTTGGCAGCGCCGCTAGCCAGGTCTGGCCACGAGTCATTCAAAACGTGAGCGTTGCTGAGTTTGCCGCCGGCGCGAATGCCGAGCAGGTGTTTGCCCATGTGGTGCGCCTTAGCGACAATTCGCCGGCCGCATTGCGGGCCGACTGGCCGACCATTAGCGTACAACCGGCCAAGCACCGCGGCTATGCCGTGCAATGGTTCGCTATGGCGGCCGCGTTACTTCTGTTTTACGTGCTGCATAGCAGCAACCTAAGTCAAATGCTAAGGGCCCGACGTTAAGCTCATGGATTCAAAACAGGCCAAGGTAAACCGTTACAAGCTGCTGCTCTTGTTTGGCATGCCTTTTATGATCATGACGGGCGCATATCTTGTGTATACCACCGGTGTTGGTATACCGACTGGCACCTCCAACAAGGGGGTATTGATCAATCCACCGCTGCAAATCGGTGATCTGAAATCGCTGCAGCGGCAGCCCTTCCCTGCTGTGGACAATGCGCTCTGGCTCTTTCTCATTCCTGGCGATGCCAACTGCAATACGGCGTGCCGTGAGCGCTTGTATCAGACGCGCCAAATTCGCACGGCGTTAGGCAAACACACGCATCGAATCCAGCGTGTTTACGTGAATTTAGCGGGTGCCGCGCCCAACGAAGAGCTGCAACAGTATTTCGATAACGAACATGCCGACCTGCGAGTCGTGAATGTTGCACCGCAGGAGCTTGCAGAGTTAGTCGCCACTGCCCCAACGCCGCCAGCGGATATTGAACAAGTATTTTATGTCGCCGACCCTCAAGGGTTTATCATGTTGTATTACAACGCCGAACACACGGGCAAAGATACTTTGGCGGATATGAAATTCTTACTCAAGTTCAGTCAGGAATAAAATGGCTGCCCCCAAACCTACCTACCGCCTGGCATTAATCAGCACTGTATTCGCGTTTGCGGTGATTATGCTAGGTGCCTTCACGCGACTGGCCGATGCCGGGCTGGGTTGTCCCGACTGGCCCGGCTGTTACGGACATTTGCTGTGGCCCGAAACGGCGGCCGAAGTCAGCGCTGCCGAAGCTTTATTTCCCGATGCACCGGTAGAACACGACAAAACCTGGCCGGAGATGGTGCACCGCTACTTGGCCAGTACGTTGGGCTTACTCGCCATTGTCCTGCTAATTGGCGCGTGGCGGCATCGCTCGGTAGCGCAACCACTCAAGTTGCCCCTGCTATTACTTGGTATCGTTATCTTGCAGGGCATGTTCGGCATGTGGACCGTAACTCTGAAGCTCTGGCCGCAGGTTGTTACCGCACATTTGCTTGGCGGCTTTACCACGGCTGCGCTATTCGGCTTGCTCACCCTGCGCCTGCGCAATGTCAACTGGCGCGGCGATTCGGTCACCATTAACACGCTACGTAAATTTAAACCGCTGGTTTTGCTGTGTTTGCTGGTGGTTTTTTTGCAAGTTACCCTCGGCGGCTGGACCACGTCCAACTATGCCGCCGTGGCGTGCCCTGATTTCCCTACTTGCCAAAACGAATGGCTGCCGATCATGGATTTCGCCAGTGGTTTCAACGCCATGCAAGCCATTGGGCCCAACTATCTCGGTGGCACGTTGGACAACGCCGCGCGGGTGGCGATCCATTTTAGCCATCGCATTGGCGCTATCGTCACCGCACTGGTGTTGTGCGGGG
>JBPCXM010000670.1:0-8187 GCA_051008535.1 Pseudomonadales bacterium
ACCTTGACCCTGCTGCTCCTGGGGTGATGATAACTCGGTACCCAAGGCAAAGGCCCCTGATTTCATTGATCAATGACGTTCTATTTCTGACGACTCGGCTGCGAACTCTATGGACCGATTGTACATCCTGCTGCTCAGCCTGTTTGAAGGGCACAAAGTGCGTCGACGGTCTGCTGGCAGCTTCTACGATGGCCTCGGCATCATTCGCGTCATTCTTGTTCGTCTTGACGAAGGGCTTTACGAATTGCGGACAAATCAAACTGACTGCTAATCCGGCGAAACGCAAGTTCCTGGCGTTTAGGGCGGATGGGGATGGTTCACTACATTAGTACCCTGTTTCGGATTTTTTTTTAAACTCTATGAACCAACTGACGTTATCGTATTTACTAACTCATCAGTGGTGTGCTGCCCCTTAACGATGTAATTGGCGACGAAATCGAACTGTTTAGCCTTTTCATAGTCAGCTTCGCTGTTCGAAGAGCTAAGCATAACGATTGTCGAAGAGTTTAGATCAATAGTGACTCGCAACTTAGCGAACTCAGCTAGAAACTCCCATCCGTTCATGATCGGCATGTTGATGTCGAGAAAAAGCAATAAGGGGGGAAAGTCATCGGGATACCGCTTGCGATTCGCAACATAGTCTCTGAGGAATTCAAGAGCCTCTGCGCCATTTTCTTTTTCAAAAGTAACGATGTCTAGAGTGGTATTTTTCAGCATCCGTTTCAATAGATAACGGTCGACTTCATTGTCGTCAATGATGAGGATCGAGTATCGCATAGATCAATTATTCACTGTTCGTCGTTTTGGGAAATGTAAGTCGAAGCATGTACCAGAGGCATCGGAACTAAATCTAATGTCAGCACATAGGGCTTCAGTATGCCTCTTAACGATTGCTAAACCCAATCCCGATCCCTTTGCTCTGTCAGGATGAAAACGATTGAAGAACTTGAATACATGCTGCTGGCTATCTTTGGGAATACCCAGACCATTGTCTTCAATCCTCAAGTCAGCACCAATTTCAGACTCTTTCCAGATGACCTTTGTAAACCGATGAGCCCTCTTGGGATTGTGGTACTTCAAACTATTCGAGAATAGATTATCGACGATCTGTAACAAACGGACTCTTGGCGCGCTCAATGGAAAGCCTGATTTGATGTCGAGGCTGACTCGTACACCACTGCATTGTATTGACTCCTCATGGGTCGTCTGCACCTCGTCTATGAGCGTTTCGAAATCGATCTCTTCGTCGAGTTCGTTGGCCAAGTCCGCTTTGGCAAGATCGAGAATGTCAACGACGAGGCGTTCCAGCCTTTGCATCTGAGTATTGATTCGAATTGCATTTACTTTCGCTTCGTCAACGTCGCCAGCATCGATATCCGAAACAACAAATTCGGACAAGCGCTTGGAGGTACATAACGGCGCTTTGAGGTCGTGTGACACCCGATAGGCAAATTGACCTAGCTCGTCATGGCTTCGTTGGAGTTCTTTGTTGGTTATCCGAAGGTCTAGTTGTGCGATTGTTTGGCGGCTCAATATTTTCAGAGCTTCGAGTTGGCTATCCGATAGGTGTCGCGGTTCGGTATCGATAACACACAGTGTGCCCAAAGCATGACCTACGCCAACGACGAGGGGGACACCGGCATAGAAACGAATGTGCGGACTACTATAAACTAATGGGTTGTTAGCAAACCGTTCATCCTGCGATGCATCCTCTACCGTGAACACACTATGCGGGTTCTGGATCGCGTGTTCGCAAAATGCAATATTTCGAGGCGTTTGGTCTACACCTAAGCCAATCTTTGATTTGAACCATTGGCGCGCGTCGTCAACAAGGCTGATAGCGGCGATAGGCGTACCGCAAATTGATGAAGCCAGTGCGGTAAGGTCATCAAACGCTGGTTCTGGATTGGTATCTAAGATGTCGTAGGCTCTAAGAGCGCTTAGTCGGGCTGTCTCTTCCGTTTTTGTTAGCTGCATGACGTCCGTAATCTTATGCTTTAATAGGTAAAGTTTAGACTAATCCGACCACTTTGATAGGTATTATAAAGTTAACGGCGTTTACTATTTGCCTGGTCTGTGAAAAATCTATTCATCATTATCGTCTATACTGGAGAAACGTTGGTTTTTTGATCACAAAATGAAATGCTAGTGGAGCGCACCGCATGAAAGAGACAGCCTTTAACATGCAGGAATTCGTGTCGATAGTCTCCCATGATTTTCGAGCACCTATACGCCACTTGTGCCAGTTTTCGAACATTCTTTCTGAGTCGCTAAGTACGCCGACGGAGGAGCAAGAACAGTGCGTTGAATTTATTAAAAACAGCACAGAACAGTGCAATAAAATGATGGACGCTTTGACGCAGTTATCCCAAGTACATACACAAGCCATACACGCGGTCCCCACGGATTTCGATGCGCTGCTGAGACTGACATGTGCAGAGCTTGCGGTTCGTGACCATTGCCAACCAATATTAAATATAACGAATAGTGTTGCAGAACGACCAAGCATGGATGCCTGGCATGCCAAGACGCTGGTACAAGCATTAACTGACAATGCTTTTAAATTTAGAAATCAGAATAAAGACCTCGTGCTCCAACTGGATATTTCAAATGACAACGGTCAGCAGGTTATTAAGATATCCGACAATGGCATTGGTATATCGCCGCACTTTATCGATCATTGCACGATAATATTCAAACAACTTGACACAAGCGTTGAAGGGGTGGGGCTAGGCCTAACTTTGGTGGAAAATATTGTATTTCTCTATCAGGGATCATTGACTGTTGAAAGCGAAATAGATGGCAGCCAAGGCGGTACAACGGTGACTATTGTGTTGCCTTTGAAACGCTAAGCTTTCTTCCACGCTCCTCGTTAGTAGGAAATTGTAAGTCAGTGGATACCTACAATGAAAATACGCAAAACAATGCAAAAGATGCATCTTATGTTTTGTACGTCGAAGACGAGGTCGCTCATGTCGCGCTCCTTTATTCAAACTTGTTTAACGATGACCGTATGAGTTATTTATTGAGTGTGGTTGGTTCGAGAAATGATGCTGAAACCCTTTTGTTGAGGAATAGCAAAACTGTCAACAAATTGACGTCATTTTACTTGGCCTTTCTCCAGTAGATGTACAGTACAGGTTTTACACGTCAACATATGCTCACGGGAACTCCTTTTGAAGGTTCTTTTGCGGATTGAGTCACGCCAGGATGTAAAATACTATTGCACAATCTAATAAAATACCTATGCTCTAATTAGCAGTGAAGAGGGATCTACTAGAAATAGACTGTAATAGCTGTGACCGATCTCAAACGAGATATGCAGCCACAATTTACAGCCACAAATTTCAATTACGACAGCATGTGCGTTCTCTTTTCCTACCTGTTTTTCATAGGTGAAATAGAGTTATGTACATGATGTTGCCCTGCCCTAAGAGGCTGGGCAAGCAGGGAGCGCGATGGATAGCTTTGGTTCGACAATAAAAACAAACGCAGTAATCGACAACACGTTCCAACAAGATGGTGGTGCGTCAAAAGAGCTACTCGATTTAGATATATTCTCCAAGCCTCCCAACGCTTCCAAGATTTGTAGCAATGAAAATTATACAAACATACTATTAGTTGATGACTGCGCGCTCGATAGAAAGCTTATTCGGCAACTTATCGAGAAAAGCAATCACCCTTTTCAAATCTCTGACGCCGACGGCATTGATACCGCGCTCAGGATGATTTCGGAGCATGAATACGACGTTTTACTGCTGGACTATAGGTTACCTGACGGTATTGGCCCGGAACGTATCGAAGACCTGCGTGACCGCGCCAACAACTTCCATTTACCCATAATCGTTCTGACGGGGCATGGTGATGAACATACGGCTATAGAGTCGTTCAAGGACGGCGCTTCCGACTATATGCCAAAAGACGATATGTCTACGTCATCACTTTTCAGGTCAATTAACAACGCGATGCATAAAGCCAGGCTCCAACACCGCATCAACGAACAACGCCGGGCAATGATCGAAGCCAATGAAATATTAAAAACACAAAATCGTGAGATTAACTCATTTTATCAAACGGTTTCGCATGAACTTAAGACGCCATTAACCGGCGCTCGTGAATACACTTCATTGGTGATGGATGGCGTGGTGGGCGCACTTAATCCAGAGCAGAAAGAGCTCTTATCCTGTGCTATTCAGTGTTGTGATTCTCTGAAAATACTTGTTGATGATTTGCTCGACGCTGCCGAGTTCGAAAATGATGGCATGCGCATTTCTCTCGAAATCTGTGAAGCAAAAGATATCGTAGAGAGTGCATTATCGTGCGTCGGATTACTACCCCAGAACAAAAATGCACATATTAATTTTAGCTGTGAAGACACGTTACCACTCGTCAAGGTCGATAAGACTCGAATTACCCAGGTCATTACCAATATAGTCAACAATGCTGTGAAATTCTCGGATGGAAACAGTGAAATCGACATATCACTTAAGCTGAATCGACCCCTACGGCATTTACAGATCGACATCGCCGACAATGGACCAGGTATACCCGCAGGACTTACCGAGAAAGTATTCGAAAAATTTTACCAAGTTAAGGAAAACACTGAATCAAACAGCAGTGGCATGGGGCTTGGGCTTTATCTATGTAAAAAGATAATTGAAGCCCATGGTGGATATCTCACCTTAAAAAGCACCGTCGGTATAGGCAGTATTTTTACGTTTAGCATTCCTTTCCTGATTCAATAACCTAACGCAGATTTCATATAAATTCATACGGAGAAATTAGATGGCAAACGAGCGTAAGAAACCTACCATTCTTGTTGTCGATGACCACACACCGATTCTACATGCACTTAAGTTAAGGTTGAAAAGTGCAAACTATAACGTTGTGATTGCGCATGATTGCGTGAGTGGAGCAATGAAAGCACGGGAAACAAACCCAGATATCGCCGTACTAGATGTCAACCTACCGGGCGGTAGTGGATTCGAGTTAGCTAAACGTATCGACACGATTTGCGAAAAAACGGTTAGAAAAATATTTATTACCGCTAGCCGCGACGAAGAATTCCGCTACAACGCCAAAAAATGTGGAGCGGTCGAATTTTTGGAAAAGCCATTTACGTCGGATACGCTTTTTGACGCAATATTTCAGGCAGAAGATAGTATGCCACATTCTGGCAATTCATTTGGCTGAGTTTTGTACAGTGAATGACTAAAAAAGGTCAGGTTAAGAAATAAAGTAAGTAGTATCGGGGCAAGCTGTTAATCAGCCCTTCTGACCATCATCCCGAAAATTCGCCGGTGTCATTGCAAACCGGTTTTTGAAGGCGCGATGAAACGAGGTGACACCGGAGTAACCCAACAGATAGGCGATTTCTTTGGGCGCCATGCGCGTGCTACGTAAGTATTCTGCCGCCAGCCCCAAACGAACATCGCTAAGAACATCCTTATAGGAGGTGCTTGCGTCGTGCAGTCGCCGGCGCAATGTCCTGGCGCTCATATGCAAGTAGCCCGCGATCACCTCCAGGGTGGGGGTTATACCCGGTCTACTCAGTAAGACTCGGCGCACAGCATCAACCACCGGGTCTTCGTCCGACAAATGCTTGAGTACTTCTGCGCACTGCCGAATACATAGTTCGGCAACCACTTCATCCGCCATATTGAACGGCACGTCCAGAAATTCAGCGGGAAAACGTATTTCATTGCCTGGCTGATCGAAGTGTACGCGACAATCAAATAGATCGCGGTACATCTGTGCGTGTTCCGGCTCGGGGTAAGTGACCAGCACCTGCGTGAAGTTAACCGCTGCGACCTCAAACCGTTCAAAAAAGCCTCGGCTTTCTGCTAACCATTCCTCAATTGCGAACTGGTAGAGTTGGGCCAACGGAATAGCCTCAGCAGCGGCGATAATACCTTCACCCTCTTCTTGCCGGACATAAACGTTTACCATTGGGCCATTGAGCCGCTGGTAGGTGGAAAAGGTATCGAACGCCTTGCGCATATTGGCGCTGCTGATAAAGGCGTAGCCCAATATGCCCCAGTCCAGTATGGAAATCTGCCGACCAAGTAGTAAACCAAATCCGGGGACATTAACGTCATTGACCACCTGCTCGACAATATCCATTTGCAGCTGATTGGCAATGTGGTTGCTTTTGTCATTAAGAAATGCGCGATTAACGTTTGCCATTTTTAGGTAAGGTTCAATTGAATAGCCCAGACTTTCGGCAAAATCTAGCAGCTTATGTACAAAGGCTACAGGTACGTCATCATCTTTGGCGGGTATTTCCTGCATCGGGATTTCGTTAAACCAATAGCGGTAAGGACAAAAGGATTACTATTTTTATTGATCAATTAAATGAAATTCTATGCTAGAACTCAATAGCGAAGGGTATTAATATTTTCCCCACAAAAAAATAGGCGGCCGAGGCCGCCATATTTTCGCGAACGAGATAATCAGAGATCTTCGAAGTGACCGTAGCCCTTATTGCCATCCAGGTAATAAAACGACAAGATCTCGTCCACTGCTGGTAACTTCAGCGTATCGGCATTGATATTGACATCCGTCATGATCTGGACGATGGATGGTTTGCCCGATGCCAGCGCCCGCGTCACGGCTGGGCCGACGTCTTCAATCTTATCCACATACTCACCGTGGCCACCCATCGCCGTCGCCATCTGATCGTAGCGGGTTAATGCCATCGTCACGCCGGGGCACGACTCGATGGACTCGGGACCCTTATAGAAATCCATGAGTTCCATGCCCCAGGTCTGGTCATAATTGACAACGATGCAGATCGGCAGGTTCTCGCGCACGGCCGTCTCAAACTCCATGATCTGGAAGCCGAGCGCTCCGTCTCCCGTGATCAACACCACTGGACGGTCATTGCCCACCGCCAACTGCGCGCCAACTGCGTAAGGTAAACCAGAGCCCAAGTGACCACAGTGCGATGTCCAGAGGAAATCGTTGCTGCGATTCTCAAATAAACATAACTCCCAGATACTGGTGCAACCGCCATCGCGAACCGTGATGGCGTCATCGGGCACCGCTGCGCGAACATCTAATATCGCCCGTCCCGGGTGGATGGGGAAGTCCTGGTGGGTGCTTGCGCCTACTGACTGTCGCCAGTCATCCTGTGCTGCACGACATTCGGCCAACCGCGATGGTGTTTCAAAGGGCCCGAGGGCTTCTAACGATTCCGTGAGTTGCGGCAAGACGGCCTTTAAGTCGCCGGCAATGGGCAAATCGGCGAAACGATTGGTGTGAAAACGCTCGGGGTTGCGCTCGATATGGATCCATTTCTGCTTCCCGTATGCACCCCAACGCGGTGGCTCGCCACAAAGCAGTGGTTCACCGATGGAGGTACCGACCGCTAACACCACGTCGGCTTCGGCACACACCTTGTTGGCGCCAGCAAAGCCAAATATCAGGGTTTGTGGGTCATTCTCGGGTAACGCACCGCGACCCCCGAAAGTGGGAATAACCGGGCATTTCAGCCTTCTCGCCAGCTGAGTCACTTCCTCATGGCCACGGGATGTATGGATGCCCTGCCCCGCGAGGATGATCGGAAAGCTGGCTTTGGCTAACATTTCCGCCGCCTGATCGACAAGCGTCTCCGAAACCGGTTGTGGTTCTGCGGTACGATAAAGTGCTGGCGACAAGGCTTGCGGAAACTCCATTTCGCTCCACATAACATCCACGGGCACTTCGACATACACTGGGCCTGGCGTTCCGGTGGTTGCTTGGCGAAACGCTTCGCGGACCACCTCATCGAGCTGGCGGATATTTTGCACGATGGCCGCATACTTGGTTATCGGCTTAAACACGTCGATCTGTGACCAATATTGGTATTTACCGTTGCGTACCACGGAGCGGGTATGAAAACCGCGGCCACTGACCAACACGATCAACGGCACATTTTCCTCCTTGGCGCAGACGACCCCCCCCACCATATTGGCCACGCCGGGTCCGTAGGCGGCCATGGTGACTTGCGGCTTGCCGGTCATACGGGCGGCGGCCTCGGCAACCATGACGGAACCCACCTCGTGGCGTGTGCCTACCATCTTTATACCACTCGCGACAGCTGCGCGGTGAAAATCCATGAAATGCACGTCGACAATACCGCTGATCACGTCAACATCTTCGGCCTTGAATAATTCGATAAGCCGCTCCTGGCCTTTCATTTTTTTA
>JBPCXM010000671.1:0-4761 GCA_051008535.1 Pseudomonadales bacterium
GCAGTGTCGTGGCCGTTTGCACCAGTGCCACCATCACTGGTGTTGGCGCTAGCGAAGTCATCAGCCAACCCGCGCCGATATCGTGCATCCAACTGCCGGTATTGGACACCAGTGTAGCCATCCACAATAGTCGAAACTGTGGAATCTTCAATGGACTCCAGGCAGAGCGTGATTCGGCGCTGGCAGTGGTGGCGGGATTGTTCATAACCGACATGTGACTGGGGGACTGTTTAATCGGGATTGAGTATCAATTTGCATAATGCCATATAATAGATGCAGCTATGGGTTTACATTTCGCTGAACGATGCGCAACAAAGACGGTTCGTAACAGCAGTCGTTATGGGCTTTCCTAATCAGCGTTTCTCCTTTACCATCTACCGCGTTTCAACCCACCCCTGGACTACGGAGTAAGTAATGGCTTATAAAATCGACGAAATTGAAGGTATTGGGCCCGCCATGAAAGAAAAGCTGGCGGCGGCCGAGATCACCACTACCGACCATCTTTTGAAATTATGTTGCGACAAAAAAGGCCGTCAAACGACTGCCGAAAAAACCGGCTGCACTGAAAACCAGTTGCTCAAATGGGCTAATATGGCCGATTTAATGCGCATATCTGGTGTTGGCGAAGAGTATTCCGAACTGCTGGAAGCGGCCGGTGTCGATACCGTCAAGGAATTGCGCAATCGCAACGCGGAAAACCTGACTGCAGCGATGACAGCAACCAATGAGCAGAAAAAGCTGGTGCGCTCGGTACCCAGTGCTGCACAAGTAACCAAGTGGGTTGAGCAGGCGAAAACGCTGGACCCTTTGATTACTCATTAATGTCTCTAGTCTGACAGTCTTCCGTGGCACATGGATGTGCCAGCATTTTCAATGACTTAAGTCATTGAAAATGGGAGCGAAGCAAAATCGCATTTTGCACAGCGTCCCTAGGAAATAGGCAGGAAGCCTGTTTCCGGAAAAACCTAGTCGTACGGATTTGTACTAATGATCGTCTCGATACGATCCGGCCCCGTTGAAATAATCGCTACATCAACCTCCACTAATTCCTGCAATCTATCGATATAGGCTCGCGCATTGGCCGGTAATCGGTCTAAGGACTTGGCGCCGGCCGTCGATTCCTGCCAACCAGACACACTTTCATAAACCGGTTGCAGCTCTGCATAGTCGTCACTATCGGTGGGCAAGCCCACAATATCACCCGCCGCATTCCGGTAAGCGGTACAAATTTTAATTTCTTGCATTCCATCTAACACATCCAGCTTGGTCAGGCACAAGCCCGACAAGCTGTTCACCTGTGCCATGTGACGCAGTGCAACCGCGTCGAACCAGCCACAGCGCCGCGGGCGACCAGTGGTCGCGCCAAACTCATGGCCCACTTTTGATAGATGGGCGCCTACGTCGTCAAACAATTCCGTCGGGAACGGTCCTGATCCGACTCGCGTGGTATACGCTTTGGTGATACCTAGAACATAATCAAGATTTAAGGGGCCAAAGCCACTGCCGGTCGCCGCCGCACCCGCGGTGGTATTGGATGATGTGACGTAGGGGTAAGTGCCATGATCAATATCGAGCAGCCCTCCTTGGGCGCCCTCAAACATCATGTTTTTTCCGTCCGCGTGCAGCACGTGGAGGTGCGCGGCGACGTCACAGGTGAGAGGCGCTAGCTGGCAGGCGTGTTCCAGCGCTTCATCGAGCACTTGCTGCAAATCCACTGTGGCGGCCTTGTAGTAGTTGCTCAAAACGAAATTATGGTAGTCGAGTATTTCCTCAAGCTTTTGAGCAAAACGTTGGGGATGTTGCAGATCATCGACCCGCAGACTGCGGCGTGCGACTTTATCCTCGTAAGCCGGCCCTATACCGCGCCCGGTGGTGCCGATTTTGCTTGCGCCACGCGCGGCTTCACGAGCTTGATCGAGGGCAATATGGTAGGGCAATATCAGCGGGCAGGCGGAACTGATTTTAAGCCGCTCACGCACTGGCACATTCTTTTGCTCTAGTTCGTCGACTTCCTGCAGCAGGGCCTGCGGCGATAGCACTACGCCGTTGCCGATCAAACAGCTCACATTAGCACGCAGTATGCCCGAGGGGATCAGGTGTAGAACAGTTTTCTCACCGTCAATGACCAGGGTGTGGCCAGCGTTGTGTCCACCCTGAAATCGAATCACGGCGTCAGCCTGCTCGGTCAGCAGATCAACAATTTTACCCTTCCCTTCGTCACCCCATTGGGTGCCAAGCACGACAACGCTTTTACTCATGCGGTTTTTGCTACCTCATTGATCCGTGTTGATAACTTGCCAAGCACCGTCGGCGTTTTGCCGCAGCACACGCGTGTAACCTTGTTGCTCATTTGCAGCCGCAACATCAGCGACCACTACTTCGCCACTGGCGCGCAACTCGCGGACGCACGCCCAAAGATCAGGATCCGCGGAGTTTGGCGCAAGTATCGGACAGCTTGCCGTCTGCTTCAGTGTTGAGCAATTGGCGAGTGCGAGTAAGGACTTAAGGTCGGTATTAAAACCGGTGGCGGGTCGGGCGCGACCAAACACCGCGCCAATTTCATCGTAGCGCCCGCCGTTGGCGATAGCGCGGCCACTGCCGGGGCTGTAAGCGGCGAATACCAAGCCAGTATGGTAATGGTAGCCACGCAACTCGCTCAAATCGAAATACAGATTCAACTGCGGATAGCGGCTCTGTACGCTTAGCGTGACTTGTTGCAGCTGTTCAATGGCGGCAAGCACGACGGGACCGGCGTTCGCCATATCGTTGCGTGCTTGCGCAAGCACCTCGATCGAGCCATTGAGTTGCGCCAGGCGTAAGATACTTGCGCTAAATTGTTCATCGCCAGGGTTGGCATTAAACCAGCTGCGTAAATCACTGAGGTTTTTAAGCTGCAGTAAATCAAACAGCTCCTCTTGCTGCGCTGCCGATAGCGCCGCTTGCTTGAGTAACTCGCGGTAAATACCTACATGGCCAAGATCAAGCGTTATTTCGTCCACCCCCAGGCGGGTCAGGGTTTCCAGCATCAGGCAAACGACTTCGATGTCGGCGTCAACGGTTGCCGCGCCATACAACTCGGCGCCGACTTGAATCGGCGCACGCGAGGCTTTCAAGGATTTTGGCATCGTGTGCAGCACGCTGCCGGCATAGCAAAGGCGCTGCACACCGGAGGAATTCAAGCTATGTGCGTCGATGCGCGCGGTCTGCGGCGTAATGTCGGCGCGAATAGCCAGCATGCGACCGTTGGTTTGGTCGATGACTTTAAAGGATTGCAAATCGATATCGCGACCAAGACCGATAAGCAATGATTCGGTATATTCAATCAACGGTGGGATGACTAGTTGATAGCCCCAGCCCGCAAACAAATCGAGAATGTGACGACGCAGCGCTTCGACTCGCGCAGCTTGCTCAGGAAGCAGTTCTTCGATTCCCGTTGGCAATTGCCAGCGGTCAGACATCGTCATGTGAAAACCTGCGTCTTACTAGGGTGTATTAATTGATAAGGTAGAGCAGCAACGTACCCAACATCATGCAAAACAAGCCTGCCGTGCGCAACGCCTTATCATCGAGCGTTGCCATGGTGGCCACCATAGACCGCCAGCGCTTTGGGCTTATAAACGGCAACAGCCCCTCGAAAACGAGTACCAGGCAGGCTGCTATCGCTAATTCATGCCCCATGGTAGTGTCCTGTAATGGATAAAGCGTACATTCAGAGGCTCACAATTTGTGCTCTACAAGACGCAGTTTGCGGGAAATGTTGGCCCACCTTTTCAAAAACTGCAACGCCGGAGAGCGCGAATTGCGAGGCTCCCTTCGGGCGAGCCGCGAAGGGGCCACCAGCTTCGTTGCGCTTTCTTGACATAGGCCCGCCTGCAAAACCGCGTCTCGCTGCCAACTCCTTCGCGGTTCGCTGAATGTACGCTTTATCCATTACAGGACACTAACCCCGTCTCATCGACAAAAAAAACCGGATGCTGGCTTAACAGTTTCGTCACTGCAAGACCACACCCGGGTTCAGAATTGTAGCACACAAGCGCGCTATTTTTTCGTTTGAGCCCCCCCCAGGGGCTTGTTCAAGTATTTGAAAAAGTCGCTGCTCGGCTCGAGCAGCAGAATATCCGATTTACTGCCAAACGATTGCTGATATGCTTCCAAACTGCGGGTAAACGAATAGAATTCCGTGTCCTTATTAAACGCATTGGCATAAATGGCGGCAGACTTAGCGTCACCCTCACCGCGAATACGTTCTGCTTCGCGGTAAGCTTCGGCTTTCAGAATGGTACGCCGTCGATCGGCATCGGCGCGAATACCCTCGGCCAGCTCGTTACCCTCGGAACGCAACTCGCGCGCCAGACGTTCGCGCTCGGTATTCATGCGTTGATACACCGATTCGCTGACCTCTTCGGGCAGGTCGATGCGTTTAACCCGAATGTCGACCACTTCGATACCAAACTCTGTCTTGGCGATTTTATTGAGATTGCTGGTCAGTTCGGTCATCAGCGCATCGCGTTCGCCGGAAACCACTTCCTTGATAGTGCGCTCACCGAACTGGTTTCTAAGGCCGGTATTGACACGCTGCGCCAGCAGTCCACGTGCCCGGCTCTCTTCGCCGTTGGTGGCGGTATAGAATTTCGACACGTCGCCTTCCGTAGCACCGACACGCCATTTGGCGTAGGAGTCAACGATGACCGCTTTCTTTTCCAGGGTCAGGAAACGCTCTGGCCTGGAATCGACGGTCAGTATGCGCGCGTCGAATAGACG